>NZ_JBSGBK010000006.1:0-196789 GCF_053601215.1 Amycolatopsis sp. NPDC004772 | reverse complement strand
AATGACTCATTCGGGACGTCCGAGGTCCCGAATGAGTCATTCGCGACGCTCGGGTTGGTACCCCTCAGGCGGCTTCCGAGCCGGACTCGACCGGCTCCGGCGTCCGCCGCACCACGAACGCCAGCCCCAGCGCGGCGCCACCGCCCCCCGGGCCGACCAGCTCGGCCGAGGTGAGCGAGGTGGCCCCGGCTGGAGCTCTACCGCGGCTGGTCGTGAGTGGTAAGGCGGGTTCTAACCCGCCTTAACACTCACGACAACTGCGGAAGGGAACCTCAGCCGGCGTCGGACTCGACCGGCTCCGGTGCCCGCCGCAGCACGAACGCCAGGACCACCGCCAGGCCCAGCGTCGGGGCCACCGCCAGGGCCACCACCGCGCGGAACACCGTGTCACCCGGCAGGAACAGCAGCGCCAGCGACGCCGTGCCGGTCACCGCCGCCCAGGTCGCCAGCACCAGCTTCGCCTGGGTGCGCGCCACCAGCACCGCCGTGAGCAGCTGCATCGGTACCAGGAGCACCGATGACCACACCAGCCCCGCCACCGACCAGCCGTCGATGTCGTACTTCGGGCCGCTCACGAACCGGACCGCCCAGGGGCCCAGCCACAGCCCCACCAGGGCACCCAGTGCCGCCAAGACAAGCGAGCCCGCCGCGCCGAGGGCCAGGACACGGCGCAAGCGGTGGCGGCCCTCCGGTGTCACCGACAGCCGGACCACGAACGGGACCGCCAGGGACTGGACCGGCCCGATCAGCGTCAGCGGCAACCGCGCGATGACCAGGGCCGCGAACAGCGAACCGACCCGGTCGCCGTCGCCGCCCGGGGCCAGGAGGCCGACCAGGGCCGGGTAGCCCGTGATCACCGCCGCCGTCAGGGCCGCGCCGACCAGGAGCATGCCCATCCGGCGGGAGGTCACGCCCCAGCCGTCGCCCTCGACCTGGAAGTCCAGCAGCTGACGAGCGGGACGCGCGAACAGCAGCCAGGCGAACGAGCCCGCCGCCACCGCGATCGCCAGCGAGACGACGTTGTACGCCACCGAGACGAACAGAACACCCAGGATCAGCGCCCGCACCGCCGGTTCGGCGACCACCAGCAGTGAGAACGCCTTCACCTTGTGCTGCCCGATCAGCAACCCGCGCGTGCCGAACTGGCAGGCGAAGGCGACGCCGCCGGCCAGCACGATCACCGCCAGCGACCACTCGCCGTGGAACAGCTTGTCGTTGATCGGCGGGATCAGCAGCGCGAGCGAGAACGCGGCCGCGACGACCACGCCCACCGCGACCGCCCGCAGCGCCGGACGCCCCGCCTTGCCCCCCGCCAGCGCGGCGACCGCCGACTGGCGCGAGAGCTCCTGCTCCAGCGGCGAAAGCGTGCTGCCGAGGCCCATCACCAGGCCCCAGAACGTCACGAAGACCGCGTACTCCTGCGGCGGCAGCAGCCGCTGGCAGGCGACCGTCAGCAGGTAGCCGAGGCCGATGGACACGATCAGCGAACCGCCGAGGCTGCCCGCGGTCGTGCGCCCGCTGCGCGCGGCGGCCGGCGTGTCCACTTCGGTGCTCATCGGCGGCGGAGCTGGGCGCGCACGGCCATCGCCAGTCCACGCAGGACACCGGCGCCGAACCCGCCGGCGAACACCGGCAGCAGCTTGGTGACCGCGCGGGCCTCGGGGCCGGTCGCGCCGCACTTCTTGACGACCTCGCCCGCCGCGACCGCGCCGAGCACCCCCGCGGCCAGCGTCGTCTTCGGCTTCTTCGCCGCGAAGACCACGCCGATGACGCCGGCCGCGAGCGCGCCGAACAGGGCGTTGCGGGCCGGGCCCGGCGAAGCGATGTAGGAGTCCACGTAGGTCGTGCCGCGGAAGTACGCCTGCTGCGTGAACTTCTTGAACGAGTCACGCCCGTTGTAGGTCGCCGACAGCTCCGGGGCCAGCCAGATCCGCTCGCGCTCGGCGATCCAGCGCAGCATGCGGGTGTCGTCGCTGGCGAAGCGGAGGTCGTCGAACAGCGACGCGAACGCCGTCACCGAGCCCTCGAGCAGGCCGCGGCGGGCGCAGAAGAACGTCGTGCCCTTCGGGTAGACGTCGAACTCCTCGATGCCGTACGACATCAGCCGCGGGTTCGCGCAGTACTTGCGCCAGGGCACCTTGACCAGGCCGGCCATGAAGCCGGCGTACGGGTTGTGCTCGGACGCGACGTTGATGTGGCCGTTCCAGACCGCGCGCTCGGGGTGCTCCACGAGCTGGTCGCGCAGGAACGTCAGGGTGTGCTCGTCGACGATGACGCGGCTGTCGAGCAGCGCGACCCACTCGCCGGACGACTTGGCGATGCCGGCCCGCCGCGCCTCGAACCGGCCGGAGTTGACCTGGCTCAGGACGGTGATGCCGTGGCGTTCGCGCAGGTCGTCGAGCCGAGAGGGCGTGGCGTCGGTGCTGCCGTCGTCGACCACGACGACCTCGATCGGCCAGCTCGCGGCCGATGCCGAAGCGAGCAGCGCGCCGACACTGCGTTCGATCCAGTCCTGCTCGTTGTAGACCGGGATCACGACGCTGAGCGAGGGGAGGAGCGGGTTCGCACTCACCGGGCCGAGGCTACCCGGCGGCCCGTGCGCCGGGTCGGCCAGTATCCTTACGCCACCGCACCCGACCTGAAATGGGCTCCTCTGGTGATTTCCTTCATTCTCGGCACCACCGCGGAACTGATCAAGATCGCGCCCGTCTACCACGGGATCCGCGAGCGCGGGATGCGGCCGAAGATCTGGTTCACCGCCCAGCACGTCGACGAGGTCGCGGACGTTCTGGCGGACCTGAACATGCCGGCGCCGGACGTCTGGCTGGTGCCGGAGGACAAGGCCCACAACCTCGAGTCGCCGGCGCAGGTGCCCGGCTGGGCCGCGCAGGTGCTGCGGACGGCGTGGAGCCGCCGCCACGAGCTGCGCGCCGCGCTGACCGAGGACGGCCGTCCCCCGCTGGTGCTGGTGCACGGCGACACGTTCACCACGCCCTACGGCTCGCTGATCGGCAAGCGGATCCTCAAGTCCCGCGTCGGGCACGTCGAGGCGGGTGCGCGGTCGGGCAGCATCCTCTCGCCGCTGCCGGAGGAGCTGAACCGCAAGATCGCGGCGAAGATCGTCGACATCCACTTCGCGCCGAGCATCCGCGAGGTCAACAACCTGCGCCACGCCCGCGGGGTGGTCGTCGACACCGAGGCGAACACCGCGATCGACGCGATGCGCCTCGCCATCAACGGCCCGCTGGACGTGCCGAACCTGCCGGAGAAGTTCGGCCTGGCCACGCTGCACCGCTTCGAGCTGGTTTCGCGCCCGGACAAGTACCGCGAGGCCCTCGAAATCCTGCGCGAGCAGAGCCGCAAGATGCCGATCCTGTACATGGCCGGCGCGCCGGAGCGCGAGAAGATCCGCGCGCTGGGCATCGGGAACATCTTCGACGACCAGTTCATCGTCCAGCCGAAGATGCGGTACCTGAAGTTCCTGCCGCTGGTGGCGCGCGCCGAGTACGTCGTCACCGATTCGGGTGGTCTTTCGGCGGAGTGCTACTACCTCGGCCTGCCGTGCGCGGTGCACCGCGAGCGCACCGAGACGCCGCAGCACCTCGGTGAGACGGTCGTGCTGACCGAGATGCGCGGCGACAAGCTGCAGAACTTCCTCGACACGTACCAGAACCGGCGTGGCGAGTCCTGGATGGACAAGTACCACCCGTCCGAGATCGTCGTCGACACGCTGGCGCAGCTCGGCTACTGCTGACGCACCACCCGGGCCCGGCTGCTCGGCTGCGAGCAGCCGGATTCTTGCGCGCCCACCGGACCGCTGGTTAGCCTCTCGACGAGGTCGGCACGGCGGTATGGGGGGCTTGTGCTGTTTCGGGTACTTGGTGCTGTCGGGGCTCAGCGCGGTGCGGACGCCGTCGCGCTGGGCGGTCCGAAGCCGCGCGCGCTGCTGGCCGCGCTCCTGCTCGCCGAGGGCCGGGTGCTCCCGGTGTCCCGGCTGATCGCCGTCATCTGGGACGACCACCCGCCGGAGAGCGCGCCGGCCCTGCTGCACACCTACGTCTCCGCGCTCCGGCGGGCCTGTGGGCCCGGCGCCGGCTCGATCGTCACCGAGCCGCCGGGCTACCGGATCGACCTGACCGGCTGCACGCTCGACTACCAGGAGTTCACCCGGCTGGCGAAGCAGTCCGCGGCCGCGGCGGCGGCCGGTGACCACGAAACCGCCGCACGCACGGGCCGGGCCGCGCTCGCCCACTGGCAGGGACCGGCCTTGAGCGGCCTGAAGACGGCCTTCGCCGACGCCGAGTCGGCGCGGCTGACGGACCTCCGGCTCGCGGTCACCGAAGACGTCTTCGAGGCGGAGATCGCGTTGGGCCGCGGGGCAGCCCTGGTCGACGACCTGCGCACCCTGGTGGCCGAGCACCCGTTGCGCGAGCGGCTGCGCGGCCAGCTGATGACCGCACTGTGGTCGGCCGGCCGGCAGGCCGACGCCCTCGGCGTCTACCGGGACGGACGCCGGCTGCTGGTCGAGGAGCTCGGCGTCGAACCGGGCCCGGAGCTGCGGGCCCGGCACGAGCGGATGCTGCGCGGGGACGGGAACCCGGCGGCCGTCGCCGCGGCGGAACCGGAGCCCGAACCCGTCGCCGGCCCGTGCCTGCTCCCGCCCGACATCACCGACTTCACCGGCCGCGGCACCGAGGCGGGGAAGCTCACCGGGACGGCGGCCCGGATCGTCGCCGTCTCGGGGAAACCCGGGTCGGGCAAGAGCTCACTGGCCGTGCACGCGGCCCACCGGCTGCGGCCCCGGTTCCCGGACGGCCAGCTGTACGTCGACCTGCGTGGCGCGCGGGAGACGCCGGTCGAGCCGGTCGCGGTGCTCGGCCGGTTCCTGCGCGCGCTCGGCGTCCCGGACGCCGAACTCCCGGCGGAGCTGGACGAGCGGGTCGAGCTGTACCGGATGGTGACCGCCCGGCGTCGGCTGCTGGTCGTGCTCGACGACGCGGCGGGCGAACGCCAGGTGCGGCCGCTGCTGCCGAGCGGGCCGGACTGCCTGTGCGTCATCACCAGCCGCGTCCGGCCCGCCGCCCTCGAAGCCGCGGAGCACCTCGGCCTCGGCGTGCTCGGCGACGACGACTGCCTCGCGCTGCTGGCCCGGATCGTGGGCCTCGAACGGCTGGCGCGCGAACCCGAGCAGGCCCGGCTGCTGGTGCACCTGTGCGGGAACCTGCCCCTCGCCGTGCGGATCGCCGGTGCCCGGCTGGCCGCGCGCCCGGACTGGCCGCCGTCCCGCCTGGTGTCCCGGCTGCAGGAGCAGCGGAAGTCGCTCAACGAGCTGGCGATCGGCGACCTCGAGGTCCGCGGCAGCCTGGCGCTGAGCTACCACAGCCTCGACGAGCCCCAGCGCACCGCGCTGCGCCGGCTCGGCTGGCTCGGCGTCCCCGACTTCGCGGCCTGGCTGGTGTCCCCGCTGCTGGAGGTCTCGCCGGACGACGCCGAGGACGTCGTCGAGGCGCTGGTGCGGGCCCAGCTGCTGGACGTCGTGAGCACGGAGGACACCGCACCCACCCGGTACCGGCTGCACGACCTCACCCGGGTCTTCGCGTGGGAGCGCGCGGAAGCCGAGGAGGACCACGACGTCCTCCGGGCCGCGGTGGAACGGGCCACCGCGGAGTGGCAGCGGCTGGTCGAGTGGGCGTCCGGCGGGTCGCCCATGCGCGCGCTCCACAAGCGCGCCGCCGGCCGGGTGCCCGGCCGGGTGCCCACGGCCGCGCTGGGCGACCCGCGGGCCTGGTTCGACACCGAGCAGACGGCGCTGGTGCACGTGGTCGAGCGGGCGGGCGAGCTCGGCCTCGCCGACGCCGCGGTCCGGCTGGCGACCACGCTGTGCGCGTCGTCGTTCGCCGTGGAGAACCACTTCCACCACTGGTGGCGCACGCACACCGCGGCGCTGGCCGCCGCCCGGCGGGCGGACGACCTCTGCGGACAGGGGCTCCTGCTGTCCGGGCTCGGCCTGCTGCGCGCGGAACAGGACCGCTACGACGAAGCCGCCGACTACTACCGGGAAGCGCTGGACGCCTACGCCGGAATCGCCGACCCGGTGGGCGAGTCGACCGTGCGCGTGCTGCTGTCCGGGGTCCACCGGGAGCAGGGGAAGCTCGCCGAAGCCCTCGACCTGCTCGACGGCGTCCTTCCCGCGCTCGCCGCGGCGGACGACGTGACGACCTCGGCGCAGGCCCGGCACTGGCGGGGCATGGTGCTCACCGAGCTCGGCAGGCTGGACGAGTCGCTCGTCGATTACGACGCCGCGCTCGCGGGCTACCGCTCGCTGCCGGACGAGCACGGGGTCGCGCTGGTGGTGCGGTCGATCGGGATCACCCACCGCGCGGCCGGGCGGCTGGCCGCTGCGGAACGGCGGTGCGCGGAGGCACTGGAGATGTTGCGGGACAAGGGCGACCGGCTGATGTCCGCGTATGCGGCGCAGTCGCTGGCGAAGGTCCACATCAGACGCGGGAACCGGCCGTGGGACCAGGTGCACGCGGTGCTGACCGAGGCGCTGGAGACGTGCCACGGCATGCAGGACGGGTTCGGCCAGGCGCTGATGCTGCGCACGCTCGGCGAACTGGAGCTCGCCCGCCACCGGCCCGACGCGGCGCGGCGGCGGCTGGAACACGCACTGACCTGGTGCGACGCGCTGGCTGTCCCGTTGTGGCGGGCCCGCACGCTGCGGGACCTCGCGGTCGTCCTGGATTGCCTGGGCCTGCCCGAGGAAGCCGGCCGCACGCACGCGGAGGCGCAGGCGCTGTTCGTGACGTGCGGGAGCCGGGAAGCGCGGGAACCGCGCCTCCCGGCACCACGCCGCCAGCCGGCCGAGGACCTACCCGGCTCGTGAGCCTCGGCCGGCGACGTCCTCAGCAGCGGGCTTCGAAGTCGCCCGGCGGCACCCAGGCGGTGCCGGGCCAGAAGATCCGGCCGTCGGGGCGGTACTGCTTACCCATCACGTCGTCCCACGTCCATGGCTCGATCTTGTAGTCGAACGGCTTGTACGCGTTCCAGATCGCCTGCTTTTCGTCCCGCCAGTACCCGAAGACGTTGTCGGGCAGGCCCGCGATGGCGTACCCGGTGTACTCGTCGCGGCGGATCCAGATGTTCCCGGCGCCGTCGACGTCCGCGTCCGCCGCGAGGATCGCCGCCGACGTGTGGTCGATGTGGTCGCCCTCGCGGTGGCCGATGGTGCTCTCCGTCCGGATGTAGTCGGGCCGGACCTGGCCGATCACCGCGTTGAGCATGCCGACGAAGGAGTCCTTCGTGTACGCCGGGCGCCCGTCGATCGGTTCGGCCTCGTACGCGTCGTCGTGCAGCATCCGGTAGAGGTCACCGCAGTCGTCCTCGGGACCGGCGGCTTCGTGGATGTAGGTGAACACGAGGTGCACGTCGGTACCGTCGAGGTGGTCGACGGCGAGGGGGTGCCCGTCGAACCACATCTCCTCGTAGGTCCAGGAGTTCGCGACCCCGGCCGCCCGCGCGTAGGCGGCGTGCTCCCCCTGGACCCGCTGCTCGGCGTAGTCGATGCCGCACGGGCCATCGCCCCGGCAGGGCAGTTCACCGGCGGTCAGGTAGGCGACCCACACGGCGTAGCCGGCCTGGATGTCCGAGGCGATGTCCGGGTTCATGAACAGCAGGTCGTCGTCCTGGTGCGCGACGAAGCTCAGGGTGGTGGTGCCGGGTTCGGCGGCCGCCTGTCCACTCAGGACCGTCGTGCCGAGGATGAGCGCGACGGCAGGCAGAACGACCGCGCGGCGCAATTTCTCCATCATCACTGCCCCCAGGTTTCGTGGTCGGGCGCGGCCATCTCGGTGTTCCAGTACCAGTGTGCGAGGGTGCCGTCGGCGGCCCGGCCGTAGACGTTCTGCTGCGTCGCCGTGGCGAACCCGGTCGGATCGGTGGCCAGGTCACCGCCCCAGCTCACGTACTGCGGCGCGTTGTCCGCCGGGGTCCACCACCAGTGGCCGAGCTCGTTGCCCGGTGTGCGGGCGAAGACGTGCTGCTGGTCGTTCCAGACGTAGGCGATCGGGTCGCCCGCGATGTCGGCACCGAGCGGTTCCACGGTCACGTCCTCGCCGACCGCCCAGTAGAAGTGCACGAGCTTGCCGCCGGTGTCGCGCGCGAAGACGTGCTGCTGGTCGCCGAAGGCGTACCCGGCCGGGTCACCGGCCAGCCGGCCGCCCCACGAGACGTAGTTGGGGTCGTTGTCCGACGGCGTCCAGTACCAGTGCCCGAGCTCGCCCGCCGGGGTGCGGCCGAAGACGTGCTGCTGGTCGCCCCACACGTAGGCCACCGGGTCACCCACGACGTCCTGGCTCTGCGTCTCCTCGACCACGCCGGTGTCCGGCGTCCAGTAGAGGTGCTTCAGCTTGCCGTCGGTGCCCCGGGCGTAGACGTGCTGCTGGTCACCGAAGGCGTACCCGGTCGGGTTGCCCGCGATGTCGTCGGCGCCCCACTGCTCGAAGTGCGGCTGGTCGTCGGTCGGGTACCAGTACCAGTGCCCGATCGTGTTGTCGGCCAGCCTGCCGAACACGTGCTGCTGGTCCCCGGCCACGTACGCCACCGGCTCGCCGGCCAGCTCCGCGGGGAAGGATTCGGACTCGATGGCCTCGCCGGTGTTGTACGAGTGCAGCAACGCCCCGTCGGCTCCCTTGGAGAACATGTGCTCCTGGTGGCCGTAGCGGTAGGACGCGGAGGCCGCGATGCCCTCGTCGCCGAGCGCGGGGCCGGCGTCGTCGACGATGTTGCGGTACCGCATGGGCGTGAAGTTCCGGGCCCAGCTCGACGACCAGGTCCGTTCCTCGGCGGTGAAGGGCTCGCTGTACTCCTCCCACACGACCGGCATCGTGTGCGCGTCGTCCGCCCAGCGGATGAACAGGGCGATGTGCCCGTCGACGTGGTTGGTGTCCTTCCACAGCGCGTCACCGGGCTTGAGGTCGCCCCAGCCGATGACGTCCATCAGCGGCGGCAGCGTCCAGGTGACGTAACTGCTGTCGAGGTGCCAGGCCATCGACACGTAGCCGGAGCAGTCCTGGCGGTACGTGCCGTACTCGTTCGTCCAGCTCCGGCCTTGGTTGTAGGGCACCCGGTCGCGCAGCCAGGACTGGGCTCTGGTCAGCACCTCCGACCGCGTGATCGCCTCGTTGGAAGCCGCCCGCAGGGACTTCTCCGGCGCTCCCTGGGGTGCGTCGGCACCGCCGGTGACGACCGCACCGGACGCGCCGGCCGGGGTGGTCCCGGCGCTGGTGAGCGCGACCAGCAGCGCCACCAGGGCTCCGGTCCTCTTGATGTTCATCTGCCCTCCCTCGAAGGGCTCCGCGGTGGAGCCGAGGACAGCTTGCGGCGCCGCCCTCCAAGTCCGCCCCAAATCGCCTCCAGAACCCGATCGGCGGGTTTACAGCTCGTTTGGTGCCGATCTACAGGCCCGGCCCCGAGGCTGTGACCAGCACCGACCTCGGGAGGACTGATGAAGACCGGTAAACTGCGGCTCACCACCGTCGGCGTCGGCGTGCTGCTGGGCACGCTGACGACGATCTCGCCCGCGCTCGCCGCACCACCGCCCAAGCCCGAGCCCGGGGCCAGCGCGCCCCTGCAGGAGCAGCAGAGATCCGCGGCCGAGTCCGCGGCACCGGGCAGCTACCAGGAGGACTTCGTCGCCGTCGCCGGTCCCGCCGCCCAGCGCGTCCGCGACGACTACGACATCCCCGCCTCGACCACGGTCGGGCAGGCGATCCTGGAGTCGAACTGGGGCCGCAGCGGGTTGTCCGCGAACGACCGGAACTACTTCGGCTTCAAGTGCGTGGACGCGGGCAGCCCCGGCCCGATCGCCGTCGGCTGCCACGCCTACGACACCACCGAGTGCACGCCGGGCTGCCACACCGTGACCGCCTGGTTCCGGGTGTACGCGTCGATGGAGGACTCGTTCCGCGACTACGCGCGGCTGCTCACCACGAGCGGGCTGTACGACCACGCCCTGCCCTACCGCCACGACCCGCGGGCGTTCATCACCGCGGTGGCCCACCCCTACGCGACCGACCCGGACTACGCCGCCAAGGTCATCGGCCTGATGGACAGCTACGACCTGTACCGGTTCGACTCGGGCACCCAGCCGGGCGCGATGCCCGGTGACGAGGGCATCGCGGCTTCGGCGTCCTACCGCTACGGCAACCAGGAGCACATGTTCTCGAAGGGGGCGGACGGGGCGCTGCTGCACTCGTACAACACCGGCGAAGCCATCGAGTCCGAGTCCTACCCGGCGGAGCTCGCGGGTGAGCCGGTCGCGTACGTGGCCGGGGACCAGCAGCACGTCTTCGCCCTGCTGACCGGCAACCGGCTGGGGCACTGGTTCTGGAACCCGACCGACGCCGACCCGACGTTCGAGGTGGCCGCGTCCGACATCGCCGGCAACCCGACCGGGTACGCCTTCGGCGGCCAGCTGCACGCCTTCGCCCGGGGAACCGACGGCAAGCTGAAGCACCTCTACTGGGCGCCCGGGGAACCCGACCTCATCGAGGAGAACCTGGCCCAGTCCGTGGCCGGTGACCCGGTGGCCTACGTGTGGGGCGACCAGCAGCACGTCTTCGGCCGCACCCCGGACGGGCACCTCGGGCACTGGTGGTGGCAGACCACCGACAACGAGCCGAACTACACCGTGTGGGGCGGCACGACCCTCGCCGGCGACCCGGCCGGCTACGCCTTCGAAGACCAGCAGCACGTCTTCGCCCGCGGCACCGACGGGACGCTGAAGCACTTCTACTGGACGTTCGACAGCGGGGTCGTCGAGGAACCGCTCGGCGCGCCGCTTCAGGGCGACCCTGTCGCCTACGTCTGGAACGACCAGCAGCACGTCTTCGCCCGCACGCCGGAGAACACGCTGGGCCACTGGTACTGGACGCCGGTCGACAACGAGCCGCGCCACGACGACTGGGGCGGGAACCTCGGCTCCGACCCGGCCGGCTTCGCCACCCCGACGCAGGAGAACGTCTACGGCCGCTCCGGCGACGGCACGCTGACGCACTGGTACTGGAACACCGAAATGGCCGCCCCCGACGTCGAAACCTGGGGGCAGTAACGCCTCGGGTGGGCTGGAGAGGGCCGCCCTCTCCAGCCCGCCGGTGCCGTCAGAGCACCCGGCGGCCCGACAGCGCGCGGCCCAGCGTCAGCTCGTCGGCGAACTCCAGGTCACCGCCCATCGGGAGGCCCGACGCCAGCCGCGTCACGCTCAGGCCCGGGAAGTCGCGCAGCATGCGCACCAGGTACGTCGCCGTCGCCTCGCCCTCGGTGTTGGGGTCGGTGGCGATGATGATCTCCTTGATGTCCGCCTCGCCGATGCGCTTGAGCAGCTCGCGCATCCGCAGCTGCTCCGGGCCGATGCCCGACAGCGGGTCGAGCGCGCCGCCCAGGACGTGGTAGCGGCCCTTGAACTCGCGCGTGCGCTCGACCGCCAGGACGTCCTTCGGCTCCTCGACCACGCAGATGACCGTGAGGTCGCGGCGCTCGTCGCGGCAGATGCGGCAGGTCGGGTGCTCGGAGACGTTGCCGCAGATCTCGCAGAACTGCACGCCCTCCTTGACCTTGCCGAGCACGTCCTGCAGCCGCGCGATGTCGGCCGGGTCGGTGGCCAGCAGGTGGAACGCGATCCGCTGGGCGCTCTTCGGCCCGACCCCGGGCAGGCGCCCGAGCTCGTCGATCAGGTCCTGGACGACACCTTCGTACAAGTTCGTCAGCCGCCGAAGCCGAGGCTGCCGAGGTCCGGCATGCCGCCACCACCGCCGAGCCCGCCGGCCAGCGGGCCGAGCTTCTGCTCGGTGAGCTTCTGCGCGCTCGCCGACGCGTCGCGGACCGCCGCGACGATCAGGTCGGACAGCGTCTCGACGTCGTCCGGGTCGACCACCTTCGGGTCGATCTGCAGGCTCTTCAGCTGGCTGTCACCGGAGACGGTCGCGGTGACCAGTCCGCCACCGGCGGTGCCGGTGACCTCGGTGTTGGCCAGCTCTTCCTGGGCTTCGACGAGCTTCTGCTGCATCTGCTGCGCCTGCTGCATCAGCTGGGAAAGGTCGAAGCCGCCGCCGGGTTGGGCCATGATCGCACTCGGTCCTCTCTGCACGCCTGTGTCCCCACCAGGGTAGTCGCGCCACGCGAGGTGCCGGGCTGTGGCACCGTGGTCGCCGTGCGACGCGCGACTGCTCCCCTGCTGCTGGCCGGTGCCCTCCTGCTCACCGGCTGCTCCGACGACGCTCCGCCGGCTGGTTCGCCTTCGCCTGCTCCGGTGGTGACCACTGCTTCGCCGTCTTCGTCGGTTGCGCCGCTGTCTTCGGCTTCGCCGTCGCCTACGCCTTCGTCGTCGCCTTCGCCTTCGCCGGTGGCGGCCGGGAAGGTGGTCGTGCTGGATCCCGGGCACAACGGCGGGAACGGCGCCCACCCGGCGGAGATCAACCGCCAGGTGCCGGCCGGGCGCGGGCAGACCAAGCCGTGCAACACGACCGGCACCGCGACCAACGCGGGTTACCCGGAGCACGCGTTCACCTTCGACGTCGCCCAGCGGGTCGGAAAAGCGTTGGCGGACAAGGGAATCCGGGTCGTCTACACGCGACAGGACGACACCGGGGTCGGCCCCTGCGTCGACCGCCGCGCGGCGATCGGCAACGACGCGGACGCGGACGCGGTCGTCTCCATCCACGCCGACGGCTCCGAAGCGGCCGGGGCGAACGGCTTCCACGTGGCGTATTCGTCACCCGCGCTGAACGCGGCGCAGGGAGCGCCGTCGACGCGCCTGGCCCAGACGCTGCGCGACACGCTGCGAACGAGCGGCTTCACCGCGGCGAACTACATCGGCTCGAACGGCCTCTCGGCCCGGGCCGACCTGGCCGGCCTCAACCTCTCGACCCGCCCGGCGGCGCTGGTGGAGTGCGGCAACATGCGCAACGCCACGGAAGCGGCCCGCATGACCAGCGCGGACGGCCGCCAGCGCTACGCCACAGCCATCGCGGCGGCGATCGAGGCCTACCTGGCCTCCTGACCCGGCGTGCCGTCCTCCTGATCACGCGTGTCGACCTTTCCCGCACGGCGCCTGCGTGCGCGGAGGGTCGACACGCGTGATCAGGGCGTCGACACGCGTGACTGCAGGGTCGACACGGCGTGGCCGGCGGGTCGGCCGATCCCGGGTCAGTCGAGGGGGCGGGCGCCGAGGTGCTCGGAAAGGAGCTTGCGGGCCACCTCGTCCGGGTCCTTGTCCGGCGGGGGCGGGGGTGGTGGGGGCGCTGGGCTGGCGTCCTCGTTGTAGAGGTCCTCGTCGTCCTCGTCGGAGGGTTCCGGGGGGAGCGGGATGTCCGGCTCGGTCGTCGTGACCTTGGGGCGCGCCGGGGGCGGCGGGGCCGCGGGGCGGGCCGCCGGTTCGCCGACGGGGGCCGCGGCCGCCGACTGGCGGGTGAACGACCGCTCCGGCGCCGGGGCCGCCTGCTGCGGACGGGCGGCGGGCGCGGCCGGGGCGTTGCCGTGGACGCAGCGGACCTGCCAGTCGCCGCCCAGGACGTCGGTCAGGGCGCCGGCGATCTTGCGGGCGTTGTCCTGGTCGGAAAGGCGGCGGGCCAGGGGCTCGGACTTGTGGGTGAGGGTCACGGCGGTGCCCTCGACGCTCGCGACCGTCGCCTGCGTCAGCATGGCTTCGAGGCTGCGGCCGCCGGTGAACTTGCGCAACGCGGTCATCAGCTGCGGCCAGACGTTCCGGATCCCGGCGGCGTCCAACCCGCCCGACGTCGAGACCGCCGCGGGCGCGGCTTCCGGCTCCGGGGCACTCGCCGGGGCGGGGGTGCCACCACCGGGGGCGCGCACCGCACCCCAGCCACCATCGCCCGACGCCGCCGCCGGCGCTTGGGTTGCCGCAGCAGGAGCGACCGCCGGCTGGGCTGCGGCCGCCGGAGCAGACGCAGCCGCCGGAGCAGAGCCGCCCGGCCCGGCCGGAGCAGAGGCAGCCGGAGCAGAGGCGGCCGGCCGGGCCGCAACAGGCGCGGCCGCAGCAGGCGCGGCCGCCGCTTCCGCCGGGCGCTTGACCGGCTCCGCCACCGGCGCCGGTCCCGCCGACGCCGCGCGCTGCGAAGGCCTCGAAAACTCACGCTCGGGCGCCGCACGCACCGGCGGCTCCACGCCACCCTCCGCCGGCGCGCCTCCGCCGCCCGCCAGCGTCGCCCGGCGCTCCAGCCGCTCGATCCGCGCCAGCAGCGCCTTCTCCGCCTCGGTCACCGACGGCAGCAACATCCGCGCGCACAACAGCTCGAGCACGAGCCGGGGCGACGTCGCACCCCGCATCTCCAGCAGTCCATTGTGGACGATGTCGGCGTAGCGCGACAGCGTGGCCAGGCCGATCCGCTCGGCCTGCGCGACCATCCGCGTCAGCTCCTCCTCCGGCGCGGACACCAGCCCGCCCGCGGAGTCCGGCACCGCGCGCAGCAGCACCAGGTCGCGCAGCCGGTCGAGCAGGTCGGTCGCGAACCGGCGCGGGTCGTGGCCCGCCTCGGTCAGCTTCTCGACCGTGCCGAACACCGTGGCCGCGTCCTCGGTCGACAGCGCGTCGACCATGTCGTCGATCAGCGCGACGTCGGTGACGCCCAGCAGCGCGACCGCCCGCGAGTACGAAACGCCCTCCGGCCCGGCGCCCGCCAGCAGCTGGTCGAGCACCGATTGCGTGTCACGCGCCGAGCCACCGCCCGCGCGGATGACCAGCGGGTACACCGCCGGCTCGACCTCGACGCCCTCGGCCGCGATGTTGCGCTCCAGCAGGTTGCGCATCGAGCTCGGCGGGATCAGCCGGAACGGGTAGTGGTGCGTGCGCGAGCGGATGGTGGTCAGCACCTTGTCCGGCTCGGTGGTCGCGAAAATGAAGATGACGTGTTCCGGCGGCTCTTCCACGATCTTCAGCAGGGCGTTGAAGCCCTGCGTGGTGACCATGTGCGCCTCGTCGATGATGAACACGCGGTACCGCGACTCGGCCGGCGCGTAGAACGCCTTGTCCCGCAGCTCGCGGGCGTCGTCGACACCACCGTGGCTCGCCGCGTCGAGCTCCGTGACGTCGACGCTGCCCGGCCCCTCGGGCGCCAGCGCGCGGCACGAGTTGCACTCGCCGCACGGGTCCGGCGTCGGGCCCTTGGCGCAGTTCAGCGAGCGCGCCATGATGCGCGCGCTGGACGTCTTGCCGCAGCCGCGCGGGCCCGAGAACAGGTAGGCGTGGTTGATCCGCCCGGCGGACAGCGCCGTGCGGAGGGGTTCGGTCACATGCTCCTGACCGACGACCTCGGCGAAGGTCGCCGGACGGTACTTGCGGTACAGCGCGAGAGCCACCTCGCGAGGGTACCGGGCACCACCGACAACCTTCGCCGTGCGGTCAGGAGACCAGGGCCGTCGCTTCGGCGACCATGGCGTTCACCTTGGTGACGTGCGCCGCCGTGAACGCGTCACGCGCCCGCGCCTTCGGCAGCTCGACGTCGAGGTAGTGCTGCAGGCCCGAGTCCGGCCCGTCGAGGACGCCCTGGGCGACCGCGACGACCTCGGGGCCTTCCCCCAGCGTCCGGGTGGCGTAGACGTCCAGGTCGATCAGGTGCGCGACGTACCGGCCGTGGGCCAGGAACTCGCGGATGTCCGCGACGGTGCCGTCGAGCGCCTTCTGCGCCGCCGACTTCGTCGACGGGCCGCCGGCCGCCAGGACCTGGTTGACCTCGATGCGGTCGTCGGTGTCCCGGCCCGGGTAGTCACCGGTGCGCAGGAGCGCGGCGACACCGGCGTACGGGCCGGCGAGCGCGTCACGAGCCGCCTGGCGCAGGCCCGGGCGGGCGTTCGGGTCCGCCGCGATCGCCGAGACGGCGGCGCGGTCGTCGGACTCCTGCGCGACGGCGAGCCCGCTGCGCACGAACGTGACGACGTCGTCGTCCGAGCCGCTCAGCGCGGCGCGGGCGGCGTTCTTGACGGCAGCACCGCCGGTGCGCAGCAGGTAGACCGACGCCTTGCGGCCGTTCGGCACGGTCAGCGCCGGGTCGGCCGCGTCGGCGAGCAGCTTGTCGTTGTCCGTCTTGGCCTTCGCCGCGCGCGCCGCGGCCTCGCTGGCCTGCTGCTGCGCGGCCGCGTCGGCCTGGGCGGCGGCCTGGCCGGTGCGCTGGTTCTCGGCCTGCTGGGCCTTGAGCCGGTCGGCGTTCGCCGTGCGCGCGTCCGCGGCGATCCGGCGGGCGGTGCCCGCGGCGATCTTCACTTCCAGGGTGCGGTGAGCGGCCTTGGCCGCCTTGGCCTCGTCGAGGCGCTGCCGGACCGAGGTGGCTTCGGCGTCGTAGTTCACGCTGACCTGCCACCACAGCGACAGGAAGTACCGGACGTCCTCCGGCGTGCCGTCGAGCGCCGCCTGCCCGGCGGCCTTGACCTCCGGGCCGCCTTCGGCCATGGCCTGGTCGACCGTGAGGCGGTCGTCGACGTCCTTCGCCCGCTGCAGGCCGGTCTCCAGGAACGCCCGCACGTCGGCGGGTGTGCCGTCGAGCGCCTGCTGGGCCCGGGCGTTGACGGTCGGGCCGCCGGTGCTCATGGCCTGGCCGACGGCGATCCGGTCGTCGGCGATCCGGGCCTGCGCCAGGCCGTGCGCCAGGTACTCGCGGACGTCGTCCGGGGTGCCGCTGAGCGCCTTCTGGGCGGTGCGCTTGGTGACCGGGCCGCCGTTGGTGAGCGCCTGGGTGACGAGGACCCGCTCGTCGTCGTTCTGGGCCTGCTGGCGGCCGGTGGCCAGGAAGGCCCGCAGGTCGGCGGGCGAGCCGAGCAACGCCGCTTCGGCGGCCCGCGCGACGCCGGTCCCGCCGGTTTCCAGGTACGCGACGGCCTGCGCCCGGTCGGGCAGCACGTCCGCGGCCGCCGGCGTCGCGAACACCCCGGCCGCGAGCGCGGCGGCAACGATTAGTGCGTTTGCACGCAAGTGAAACCCCCTCGATCGATGATCGTCCGGTGGCTTATCGCGGGGGCGGTCGGAATGTTTCCGATAACCTCGGATTCCGTGAGCCGCACGCGGAAACCCGAGCCGGTGCCCGGGCGCTACCCGGTGCGGTTCGGCACGGCGGAGCTCGTCCGCGACGCCGACCGCGGCAACGCCTGGCTGGTGTCGGTGGACGGCGTCGCGCAGTCGTACGTCGACCTCGACGACCCCGCCCACCTGGAGTTCGACTACGTCCGCCGGTTCGCGGACGTGCTGGACCGCCTGCCGCCCGGCCCCCTGGACGCGCTCCACATCGGCGGGGCGGCGTGCACACTGCCCCGGTACGTCGCGACGGCGCGGCCGGGCTCCCGGCAGCTGGTGTTCGACGCCGACGGCGAGCTGGTGGAGCTGGTCCGCACCCAGCTGGGGCTGCGGGTCCCGGGCCTGCGCGTCCGGGTGACGGACGGCCGGGAGGGCGTGGCGACGCGCCGGGAGAACTCGGCGGACCTGGTGGTGGTCGACGCGTTCCAGCGGGCAACGCTGGCGGGCGGCCTGGCCACGCTGGAGGCGACGGCGGCGATCGCGGGCCTCTTGCGACCGCCGGGCATCTACCTGGCGAACATCACGGACGGCTCGGGCCTCCCGTTCGCCCGCCGCTTCCTGGCAACGCTGCTGGAGGTGTTCCCGGAGGTCCTGCTCCTGGCGGACCCAGGCGTCCTGCGCGGCCGCCGGTTCGGCAATCTGGTGCTGGCGGCCTCGGCAACCGAGCTGCCGACGGCGGAGATAGCGCAGCGGACGGCATCGGCGGCGTTCCCGGCGAGGTGCGTGCACGGCGCGGAGCTGCGAAAGCTGGCGGGCAGGGCGGCCCCGATCACGGACGCGGACGCCCCACCGCCCCCAAGCCCCCCGGACGACGTCCTGGGCCTGTTCTAGGCACCCGCGAGCCACGACAGCCCACCCAGCCAAGGGCGAGGCACGAGCCCACCGGCAAGGCCACGGCAGACCACCCAGCCAAGGGCGAGGCACGAGCCCGACCACCAAGCCACGGCAGCCCACCCAGCCAAGGGCGAGGCACGAGCCCACCGGCAAGGCCACGGCAGCCCACCCAGCCAAGGGCGAGGCACGAGCCCGACCACCAAGCCACGGCAGCGCACCCAGGCAAGGGCGAGGCACGAGCCCGACCACACCAAGCCAAGCCACGGCAGCCCTCCCAGGCCATGAGCAAGGCACCGTGGGGGTCCGGGGGCTCGGCCCCCGGGAGAAACGACGAAGTGAAGGCCCGGCGAAGGGGCGAAGCCCCGAGAGCCGGAGCCGAAAAGAAGGGGACCCCGCGCACCCGCCAGAGCCTGCTTATCCTTGCTGCCTTCCGGCCCTGGGGAGGTTCACAGGGTGGACGCCGCGCGGGGTCCGTGGATCAGTGTAGCGGGCTCGGTTCAGGCCCCCGCGCCCGCCTGGGCTCGGGCTCGCTTGAACGTGTTGTGCAGCACCGCCAGGAGGGCGTCCCGGACCGAGAGCTTCTGCCGGGCGTCGAACGTGATCAGCGGGACGTCGTCGCTCACCGCCAGTGCCCAGCGCACGTCCTCGAGGTTGTGGCCGAGGGAGCCGTCGAACATGTTGACCGCCACCACGAACGGGAGGCCCGCGTTCTCGAAGTAGTCGACCGCCGGGTAGCAGTCGTCCATGCGGCGGGTGTCGACGATCACCAGGGCGCCGAGTGCGCCGTGGACGAGGTCCTGCCACATGAAGCCGAAGCGGTCCTGGCCCGGCGTGCCGAACAGGTACAGCTTGACCTCTTCGTCGATCGTGATGCAGCCGAAGTCCAGGGCCACCGTCGTCGTGGTCTTGGAGGGGACGTGACCGGTGTTGTCCACGGACATCGAGGTGATCGCCGCCTCGGTGGTCAGCGGCTTGATCTCCGAGATGGACGACACCGCCGTCGTCTTGCCGACGCCGAAGCCGCCCGCGATGACGATCTTGACCGGGGCCGGCGGCCGGGCGCTCGGTTCAGTGAATGGCTTCGAGTCCACGAATGACCCTTTCGATCATGCCGAGGTCGTGCGAGTTGTGGTCGCCCGGCCGCCGGACGACGACGTAGCCCAGCTCGGCGAGGTCGGCCACCAGCACCCTGGCCACGCCGATGTGCAGGCCGAGCATGGCGGCCACCTCGGCGACCGACATCGTGTTCCGGCAGAGGGAAACGATTTCCTGGCGTTCGAACGTGAGCTTCGGGTGCGACGCCGCGCCCAGGCGGGACGTCATGACCTGCGCCTCGATTTCGAGGCTCTGGTCGACCGGCTGGGCCCGCCCCGAGGTCATCAGGTACGGCCGCAGCAGCGAGATGTCCGGCTCCTCGGACATCACGACCCCACAGTGTTCTTGAGCTCCTCGATCAAGCCGGGTGTCAGCACCTCGGTGGCGCGGTTGGCGAACATCGCCATCTCGTAGGCGATCGTGCCGAGGCTGGCCTGCTTGTTGGCCAGCACGCCCAGCGAGCAGCCGATGCTGATCGTGCAGACGAGCAGGTACCCGTGCTCGAGCTCGATGATCACCTTGTCCGGTGAGCCGAGCGGGTGGCTTTCGGAGACGCCGTGGGCGAGGCCGAGCATGGCGGAGGAGATCGCGGCGAGGCGGTCGGCGTTGGAGCGCTCGAGCTCCGTCGACATCGCGATCAGCAGGCCGTCGGCCGAGACCGCGATGGCGGCTATCGCGCCCGCGGTGTGCTGCGCGAAGCGGCTCACCAGCCAGTTGAAGTTCTGGGCTTCGACACTGACGCCAGGTGCGGGGATGCTCATTTCCTGCTCTCTTCTCCTCGTTCCATCACACGACCGGCGACCACGCCTTGGGGCGGGCTGTCTGCCGTAACGTCCTCCGCCTTGGCGAGGCCGGCGGCGAACGCGTCGAACGCCGCTCGTTCGGCCGCCGGGTCCCGCTTGCTGCGGTTGACGACGGCACGGGCGAGCGGCCGCCCCGCGGGCTGCTGACGCAGGCCGGGGGCGAGCTGGGCACCGGGGACCCGGCGGATCAGGCCGTCGCGCGACCGCTCGGCGGCCGTGAACGGGGCGGTGGCCACCAGCGGTGCGTCCACGGGGGCGCGGACCGGGAGAGGTGACACGGGCGCGGTGACGACGGTGGGCGGCGCGGCCGGCGGGTCGGTCGTCAGCGCGCTGACCTCGGCCGCTTTCGTGAAGGCGACGGTGGGCGGCGGGCCGGCTTCGGCAGCCTTCGCGAAGGCGCTCGCGAAGCCGTCCATCGCGGCCTTGGTCGCTTCCGGGTCGTGCCGCGGCTTGGTGTCGGACACCGGCGCGGACGTGCCCGGGCTCGGCAGCTGGGCGCCGCGGACCCGGCGGCGCAGACCGCCCCGCGACTCCGAAGAAGACACCGACGACGCAGAAGACACAGACACCGACGCCGCGACCGCCACCTCGGGTTCGGGTTCCTCGGCGGGGGTGGCGTCGGGTTCGGCGTCCGGCCACACCGGTTCCAGTTCGCGGAACCAGCGGAAACCGTTGCCGTGGCCGAGCAGCGCCGGGATCGCCGGCGCCGGCAGCTCGGCGGGCCGGTCGCGGTCGGGCGCCGGCGGCCGGAAGTCGTCCGAAGAGGACAGTGGGAGGGGCGTGACCGCCGCGGCGTGCCGCGGCGGTGCGGAGATCGGCGGCGTGGCCTGCGCCGGGATCGCGGGTGCCTGCTCGGTCTTCGGGCGCAGCGAAGTGCGGTGGGTGAACAGCGACGCCGGGATGGTCAGCCGCGCGGTCACACCGCCGGTGGTCGGCGTCGCGAGCAGTTCGACGCCTAGTTCGTGCCGCCGCGCCAGGCGGCCGACCACGAACAGGCCGAGCACACTGGTGGGCGCGAGCTCCAGGCGTTCGCGCTCGACGAGCCGCTGGTTCTCCTCGGCCAGCTTCTCCGCGGTCATGCCGATGCCGTGGTCGACGATGCTCACCAGGCAGGCGCCGTCGGCCAGCGGCATGGTGTCCACCTCGACCATCGACCCCGGCGGCGAGAACGACGTCGCGTTCTCCAGCAGCTCGGCGAAGACCAGCACCAGGTCGGCACCGAGGGCCGACGACAGCAGGATGTCGGCGACGACCCCGAGCTTGACGCGCTGGTAGTCCTCGATCTCGGCGAGCGCCGAGCGCAGGGCCGTGGACAGCTCGATCGGGCCGGCGATCCGGGTTTCGTCGCGGGTGCCGGACACCACGAGCAGGTTGTCGGCGTTGCGGCGCAGGCGGGTGGAGAGGTGGTCGAGCCGGTAGAGGCTGGCCAGCAGCCGGGTGTCCTGCTCGTTGCGCTCGACCTCGTCGATCAGGGCCAGCTGGCGGCCGACGAGGTTCTGCGTGCGCTTCGCGACGTTCGCGAACATCAGGCTGGTGTTGCGCCGGGTCAGCGCCTGGCGTTCGACCAGCTCGGCCGCGGTGGTCTGGACCCGGTTGAACGCGGCGGCCAGCTTGCCCAGCTCGTCTTCGGAGACGACGTCGATGGTGGCCAGGCGCGGGACCTGCTCCTCGGCCTCTTCGGTGTCGGTCACGCGGACGAGCTCGGTGCCGGCGAGGTCGGCGACCGACGTCGCCGCGGTGGTCAGCTGGCGCAGCGGGCCGGCGATCGAGCGGGACACCGCGACGGCGAGGAAGGCGACCAGCAGGAACAGCGCGCCGGCGCCGAGGCCGACCGTCCAGGCCAGCCGCGTCGCGCCGTCGGCGCGTCCGGTCGCGGAGTCGGCGATCTCGTTGATCGCCCGCTCCTGCACGAGCCTCCGCTGTCCCGCGTGGGCGTCCGCCGCGGAGAAGACGTCCGCGACGTACTGCGTGGTGGCGGCCGCGTCGCGCGGCTGCTCGACCAGGGCGGCGAGTTCGTCGACGCGGCGCCCGGCGTCGCTCTGCTCGACCCGGACGACGAGGGCGGAGCGCTGCGAGTCGTCGCCGTCGTCGCCCTGCTTGACGAACCGGTCGACGAAGATCGGCGCCTGCTGGGTCGCGTCGTCCAGGATGGGCTTGCCGGCGTCCGGGGACACCGCGGTCACGATGAGGGCCATCGCGCGCAGCGAGTTCTCTTCGTTCGCGCGCAGCAGGGCGTCCAGCGCGGTCAGCTCGCGGGCGCCCTCGGCGTCACTGGTGAGCTGCGGGACCAGGCGCAGGGCGTCGATCACCGCGTCGACCACGGCGTTGTAGGTACGGGCGACGCTGTCGAGCGCGACCCCGCGGCGGGCGGCGTTCTGCCGCAGCTCGGCGAGCGAGCCGATCCGGGTCAGCGCCGCGGAAAGCTCGTCGGGGGCGTCGTCGCCCAGCGACCTGCGGACGTCGGCGACCGTCTGGTCGACCACCTTCTGCTGCTGGACCATCTGGTCGGGGCTCGCCGACGGCGTCGCCACGAACGCGGCCGTCACCAGCCGCTCGCGCTGCAGCTGCCACATCAGCCCGCCGAGCTGCTGCGCGTGCCGCGCCACGTCGGCCGACTGCGCCGCCGCACCGGCGCTGTTCGCCTGCGTCAGCACGAACGGCACCGACACCAGCACCACCGCGACCAGCGGGGGCAGGAGCAGCAGGTTCAGCTTGCCGCGGATACCGAGCCGGGCGAGAAAGCCTCCGCCGGCCCGTTTCGCGGTCGGCCTGCCGTGTCTCATCCCGCGACCTTCCCGTCTTCCGTTCTCACTCGACCGCGGCCACCCGGCTCACGTGGCCCCGGTGCTGCTCCCGGACCAGGTCCTCGATCCGGGCGCGCAGCTCGAGGAACCGCGGTTCGCGCTTCACCGCCAGGTCCCGCTCGGCGGGCAGCGCCACCTCGACGTCGGCGGCGATCCGGCCCGGGTCGGAGGCGAGCACCACCACCCGGCCACCGAGGAAAACCGCTTCCTCGACGTCGTGGGTGACCATCAGCACCGTGGTGCCGGTGTCGGCCCACACCTGGCGGATGAGCACCTGCATGTCCTCTTTGGTCTGGACGTCCAAGGCACCGAAGGGTTCGTCCAGCAGCAGGACTTCCGGTTCGCACGCAAGGGCGCGCGCGATCGCGACGCGCTGCTTCTGGCCGCCGGAAAGCTGTTTCGGCAGCGACTTCCGCACGGTCTGGAGGCCGGTTTCGGCGAGGTACCAGTCCACTCGCTCGGCGCGCTCGGCCGGGTCGAGCGAGAGCAGCTCGAGTCCGAACGCGACGTTCTTCTCGACGCTGCGCCACGGGTAGAGCGCGCCGGCCTGGAAGACGAGCCCGCGGTCGGGCCCGGGCCCGGTCACCGGCACGCCGTCGAGCACGATCGCGCCCTCGGTCGGCCGGCTCAGCCCGGCCACCAGCGAAAGCAGCGTCGACTTGCCCGAGCCGCTCGCGCCGACGACGCAGACGAACTCGCCGCGCAGCACTTCGAGGTCGACGCCGTCGAGCGCGCGGGTGACCTTGCCGCGGACGGTGTAGTCCTTGGCGACGTTCCGCAGTTCCAGCGTCATGCCGCCCACTTCCCGACCCGCGTGCGCAGCAGGCGCAGCAGGACGTCGATGGCGAGCCCGGCGATCCCGATGACCACGAGCACCGCGAAGATCTTGTCGGTCTGCAGGAACCGCTGCGCGCGCACGATCCGGTAGCCGAGGCCGGCCGAGGAGTTGATCAGCTCGGCGACGACCACGAAGTTCCACGCCGCGGCCGCGTTGACCCGGATCGCGTCGATCATGCCGGGCAGCGAGTGCGGCACGACGATCTTGCGCAGCACCTCGCCGCGGCGCGCGCCGAGCGTGTAGGAGACGTCGATGAGCGAGTTCGGCACGCCGCGGACGACGTCGGCGGTCATCAGCGTGTTGAAGAAGACCGTGCCGATGAAGAGGATGGCGATCTTCGACGGCTCGCCGAGGCCGAGCCAGATGATCAGCAGCGGGATGAACGCGCTCGCCGGCAGGTAGCGCAGCAGCCCGATCAGCGGCTCGAAGAACGCCTGCCCGGCGGTGAAGCTGCCCATCAGGATGCCGAGCGGGACGGAGACGAGCACGGCGAGGCCGAAGCCTTCGAGCACCCGCTGGGTGGTCGTCCAGAGGTCGTCGAAGAGTTCGCCGCTGCCCGCCATGTCGAGGCCGGCCTGGAGCACCGCGGCCGGGGACGGCAGGAACGTCGAGTCGACGGCCCCGCCGA
Organism: Amycolatopsis sp. NPDC004772; assembly: GCF_053601215.1. Lineage (NCBI taxonomy): Bacteria > Bacillati > Actinomycetota > Actinomycetes > Pseudonocardiales > Pseudonocardiaceae > Amycolatopsis > Amycolatopsis sp. NPDC004772. The sequence goes on along the minus strand of NZ_JBSGBK010000006.1, from coordinate 172,710 downwards.
AGCTCAGCACGACCCAGGCCAGGAACGGGACGGCGAACGACAGCACCGCGAGCGTCCAGCGGGACGCCGCGGAAATGGGCGTGCGCAAGGAGAACAGCGGTGAAGCGGACGGTTTCAGCCCGGCCCGGCGGGGCAGCGGTGACCAGGCCGGTCGCCCGCCGCCCGCCCGGCCGGCCTCCTGCTGCTCGGCGAGCCGCTGTTCCGCTTCCTGGGCTTCCGCGGCCCGGGCGTCGGCCGTGTCCGCCGGGGTGGTGCGCTGGGTCGGACCGGTCACTGGGGCGCGGCCTTCACGAACTGGTCGTCGAACAGGCCGTCGAGCGAGGGCCGCTGCTGGGCGAGACCGGTGCCGACGATGAAGTCGATGATCTTGTTCGCCTGGAAGTCCAGGTGCTGCGCGGTGACGCCCGGGGTGAACGCGTCGATGTTCTGCTGGCGCGTGAAGATCGTGGTGCCGGCGTCGTAGGACTTGTAGTCCGCCTCGGAGACGCCACCGCGCTTGGCCATGATCTTGACGGCCGCGTCCTTGTTGTTCTTGATCCAGGTCAGCGTCTCGAACCAGGTGTTGACCAGCGCCTGGACGTCCTTCGGGCGGTCCTTGACCAGCTTCTGCGACGTGACCAGGTGGTCCGGGATGGCGCCGGGGAACTCGGCCGACGACGAGATCGCGCGGCTGCCCGCGCGCTCCAGCGCCGTCGAGGTGAACGGCGCGAACGCGGCGACCGCGTCGACCTGGCCGCTCTTGAACGCGGCGGCCGCGGCGTCGGTCGGGAGGTTGACGAGCTGGATGTCCTTTTCGGTCAGTTTCGCCGACTGCAGCGCCAGCAGCAGCAGGTAGTGGTCGACCGCGCCCTGCTCGACGGCGACCTTCTTGCCCTTGAGGTCGGCGATGCCGGTGATCCCGTCCCGCGCGATGATCTTGTCGTTGCCGGTGGAGTTGTCGTTCACCAGCACGATCGACAGCTTGGCGCCGCCGGAAACCGACGACAACGTGTCGTTGAGGGTCTGGCTGTTGGCGTCGATGGCGCCACTGGAGAGGGCGTTGATGCTGTCGGTGTAATTGTCGAAATACTTCAGATCGACGTTGACGCCGTTCTTGGCGAACAGGCCCTGTTCCTGCGCCACCTGCCAAGGGAACCAGCCCGGCCAGGCGCTGAACCCGATGGTGATCTTGCCGCCGCTGCCGGAGGCGGAACTGTCGCTGCACCCGGAAAGCGCAGTGACCCCGGCGAGGGTCAGCAAAGTCAGGAGCACCGTCAGCAGACGGGGGCGAGGACGGGAAATCACAACGAACTCCAGGTTGCGGGGGAAGTGGAGTGGTGCGTACCGAAAGGGGGAATTGCGGCGCTCGGGACTACGGGCGGTGACGACGGGACGGGCAATCGGTTCGAGCTGCGCTGCCGCGCACGGTCATCACTGCTCACTTCCGCCGCACCTGATCGGGTCATCGCGAGAGAACGCGGACAGGAGGCGCCTACCACCAGTGAAATCCCAGCACTCAGCGCACCGGATCAGCCACCCCTATCCCTCTCCCGGCGGAGAGCCTAGCGAGTGACACAAGATCCCCACAACGTCCGTCCAATGCAGCCGAACGAGTGACCGCCGCCCGGGTCAGCCTGCGGCATCGATGTGTTCGAGGGTGTTTTGAACGGCATTTCTGTCGGCCGCCCGGCCAAGATCACGGCGCGCGTGTGCGCGGAGCGCGTGCAAGTGCACGCCCCGAAGTCTCTTGTCGTTACTGCGATCGCAACCGGTGCCGAGAGTGTTACCCAGCGCGATCCTGCAGATCCGAACGGCCGTTCGGAATGACCCGCATACGCTCCGGCTATTCGAACACCTGTCCGCATCCGCCGATACCGCACAGGTCTCGAATACGCCGAATGATTCCCCGACTGTTTACACGCTTGAAACAATTCAACCCGACCGGCCGAATTTCTATCAATCGATAGATTTAGTCAGGTCGTAAACCGTCGTGCCCCCGACCGGCAGCGACGCGAAGTTCTGCTCGACCCAGGCCTGGATCTCCCCGGCGGACCCGCGGCCGCCGCCGAAGCCCCCGCGACCACCGGCGACGTAGTAGCGGATGTCGCCATCGGCGACGTACGCCTGGAACTGCTGCAGCGTCGGTGCCGGGTCGCTCCCGCTGAAGCCGCCGATCGCGAGCACCGGGCGTCCGCTCGCCAGGGCCAGCCCCGCCGACTGCATCGCGCCGCTCTGCGCCGCGGCCCACTTCGTCGTCGTGCCCTTCAGCAGGTCGATGACCGCGGTGTCGGCTTCCCCCGCGCCGAAGCCGCGCGGCCCCCGTCCACTGGCGACGGCCGGCCCGGACGACGGTGTCCCGCCGGAGTGCGCGGCCGCCGCGGTGGCCAGCGTGAAGGACGTCGTCCCGAGCAGCGCGCCGCACAGGCCGAACACGGCCACGACCGGGCCGAGCCGCCGGAACCGGTCGGCGCCGAAGAGCAGCCCCGCGACGGCGGCGGCACCGATCACCAGGAGCGTGTAGCGGACCCACGGCTGCCAGTCCGGCGTCCGCGCGAGGAGGACGAAGGCCCAGACCGCCGTCACCGCGAGCATCACGGCGAGCACCGCGCGAGCCGCGAAGTTCGCCCGGCCGCGCCAGAGCTCGCGGGCGGAGATCGCCAGCGTCGCGGCGATGCCGGGGACCAGCGCGACCGTGTAGTACGGGTGGATGATGCCGCTCATGTAGCTGAACACCAGCGCGGTGACCACCAGCCAGCCACCCCAGAGCAGCAGGGCGGCCCGCGTGCGGTCGGTGCGCGGCGCCCGGCGGGTGAACCACAGGCCGGCGGCCAGCCCGATGACCGCGGCCGGCAGCAGCCACGACGCCTCGCCGCCGAACTCGCCGCCGAACAGCCGGGTCAGGCCGGCCTGCCCACCGAAGCCACCGAACCCGCCACGGCCGCCGGTGGGCAGTTCCATCCCGGCGGGCGGCGTGAACGTCCGGCCCCCGCCACCGCCGCCGCGGCCTTCGCCGAAGATCCGGCCGAGGCCGTTGTAGCCGAAAGCCAGTTCGAGCACGGTGTTGTCGGTCGAGCCGCTGATGTAGGGCCGGTCCGCGACCGGCCACAGCGCGACGGCCGCGATCCACCAGCCGGCGGAGACGACCACCGCACCCGCCGCGGCGACCAGCTGCCCGATCCGGCGCCCGAGCGACGCCGGGGCCGCGACGGCGTACGCGAGCACGAACGCGGGCAGCACGAGGAAGGCCTGCAGCATCTTGTCGAGGAACCCGAACCCGATCGCGACCCCGGCCAGCACCAGCCACTTCGTGCCGGCGTGCTCCAGCGCCCGCACCACGCAGTAGCCGCCGGCGACGAGCAGCAGGACGAGGAAGGCGTCGGGGTTGTCGTAGCGGAACATGAGCGCGGCGACCGGCGTCAGCGCGAGCCCGGCCCCGGCCAGCAGCCCGGCACCCGGCCCCGAAAGCCGCCGCACGGCGAGGTAGAGCAGGCCGACGGAGGCGACGCCCGCGAGCGCGTCCGGCACGAGCAGGCTCCAGCTGGAGAAGCCGAAGAGCCGCCCGGACAGCCCCATGAGCCAGAGGGAAAAGGGTGGTTTGTCGACGGTGACGACGTTGCCGGGATCGAGCGAACCGAAGAACAGCGCCTTCCAGCTCCACGTGCCGGCCTGCACGGCCATCGCGTAGAAGTCGTTGGCCCAGCCGGTTTTCGCGAGGTCCCAGAGGTAGAGCAGGCCGGTCCCGAGCAGCAGGGCGGCCACGGAAGGCTTGACCCACCGCGGTTCCCGGGCGGGAGCGGGCGGCTGGGGCTGGGCGTGCGCGGGCGCCGACAGCGTGGTCGTCATGACGCTCACCGTGTCGGCGGCGCATGTGGTGAACTTGTGGCGAAGCTGTGCGCCGGCTGTGCATCGCCCCGGACGGGTGATCACTGCGGCGCGGGCGCCTCCGCCAAGGTGATCTCGAACTCCGTGCGTCCCGGCCGGCTCTGCACCCCGACGCGGCCGCCGTGCGCGGCGACCACCGCGGCCACGATCGCCAGGCCCAGTCCCGTGCTCCCCGCCGCGCGCGACCGGGAATTGTCGCCGCGGGCGAAGCGCTCGAAGATGTTTGGGAGGATTTTCGGTGGGATGCCGGGGCCGTCGTCGGCCACCCGGAGCCGGACGATTCCGTCCGAAGTGGACAATGCGGCCGTCACCGTGGTGCCCGGCGGCGTGTGGGTGCGCGCGTTCGCGAGGACGTTGATCACCACCTGGTGCAGCTGGCCCGCGTCGCCGAGGACGCCGATCGGCTCGCCCGGGACGTCCATCAGCCACTTGTGGTCCGGGCCCGCCACGTGCGCGTCCGCGACCGCGTCGGCCACCAGCCGGCACAGATCCACCCACTCGTGCACCACCGGCCGCCCGGAATCGAGGCGGGCGAGCAGCAGCAGGTCCTCCACCAGCGTCGTCATCCGGCGTGACTCGGACTCGACGCGGCTCATCGCGAACGCGACGTCCGGCGGCACCTGCTCGCCGCCGCGGCGGGTCAGTTCCGCGTAGCCGCGGATCGCCGCCAGCGGGGTGCGCAGCTCGTGGCTCGCGTCCGCGACGAACTGGCGGACGCGGTTCTCGCTCGCGTGCCGCGCGGTCAGCGCGTTCGCGACGTGCTGCAGCATCCGGTTCAGCGCCGAGCCGACCTTGCCGACCTCGGTGTTCGGGTCGGTGTCGGCCTCCGGGACGCGTTCGGACAGCGCGACTTCGCCGCGGTCCAGCGGCAGTTCGGAGACGCGGGTCGCGGTCGCGGCCAGCCGGTCGAGCGGCTGCATCGTGCGCCGGATCGTCGCCGCGCCGACCGCGCCCGCCACCAGGATCCCGGCGAGCGCGACCCCGCCGAGGATGAACCCGAGCTGCCAGAGCGTCTCGTTGACGTCCTTCAGCGGCAGGCCGATGACCGTCTTTTCCCCGCGCGGCGACGTCGTCGAGACGACGCGGTACTCGCCGAGGCTGCCGCCGAGGTCGATGCTCCGCTGCTTTCCGTCCGACGGTAGCGCGAGCAGGGCCAGCACCTGCGCCGTCGGGACTTCTTTGAACGGCGCCTTGCGCTTCGACGGACCGGCGGCGCTCGAGTCGAGGACGCCGGCCGTGGCCTTCGAACCGATCTGGACGACGGCGAGCGTGCCCTCGCCCTGACCGAGCACGCGCAGCGCGTCCGGTGGCGGCGTTTCACCGTAGGGCCAGGGTGCCGGCCGTTCCGGGCCGTGTGCGGCGCGGTCGCTCGCCGCGGCCAGCCGCTTGTCCTGCTGGCCGACGAGGAACTCGCTCAGCGCGAACTCCGTCACGACGCCGACGACCACGCAGACCAGCGCGAGCAGCGCCGCCAGTTGGACGATCAGCCGCCGCCGCAGCGACCACGGCCGTCGGGCGCGCCCCGGTTCAGCCTGCGGGCTTGAGGACATACCCGGCGCCCCGCATGGTGTGGATCATCGGCTCGCGGTCGGCGTCGATCTTCTTGCGCAGGTAGGAGATGTAGAGCTCGACGATGTTGGCCTGGCCGCCGAAGTCGTAGCTCCAGACGCGGTCCAGGATCTGGGCCTTCGACAGCACCCGCTTCGGGTTGCGCATCAGGTAGCGCAGCAGCTCGAACTCGGTCGCGGTGAGCGGCACGAGATCGCCGCCGCGGTGCACCTCGCGGCTGTCCTCGTCCAGGGTGAGGTCGCCGACGACGAGCGTCGACCCGCCGGCGCCGGTGACCCCGCCGGCCCGGCGCAGCAGCGCGCGCAGGCGCAGGGCGACTTCCTCAAGGCTGAACGGCTTGGTGACGTAGTCGTCGCCGCCCGCGGTGAGCCCGGCGATGCGGTCCTCGACCGCGTCCTTCGCCGTGAGGAAGAGAACGGGCAGGTTCGGCGCCTCGGACCGCATCCGGCGCAGCACTTCGAGGCCGCTGAAGTCGGGGAGCATGACGTCGAGGACGACGGCGTCGGGCCGGAAGTCGCGCGCGATCCGGACGGCCTCGGTGCCGTCGCCCGCGCTGCGCACCTCCCAGCCCTCCATCCGCAGGGCCATCGACACGAGCTCGGCCAGCGTCGCCTCGTCGTCGACGACGAGCACCCGCACCGGGCTCCCGTCGGCGCGGCGCAGGTCGGCCTTGCCAGGGCCGGGTGACGTGGCGTTCATAGCGGTCATAGTGCCACCTTCCCGGCCCGGCGTCGGTGTTCGCTGTGTGGTCGCTGTGCATTTGCTGTGAAGGTTCCCGCGATCGAGGCACAGCGCCCGCTGACGCTCCGCACAGCTCAAACACAGCCGCGGCGGTGAACCTGAGCGGGACCAGTGTGGGCACCACCGGAGGACACGATGACGACCGAGCCGATGCCGAACACCCAGCCCGAGGGCGCCAACTGGGGCGATCCGGCCCCGGCGGCGCCGAAGAAGGGGTGGTCCGGCAAGAAGACGGCGATCGCGGCCGGCATCGCCGTGGTGATCGCGGCGGGCGGCGGCGCGGCGATCTGGGCGGGCACCAGCAGCGCCGACAACTCCGCGCAGGGCCCCGGCGGCTTCGGCGGCCCCGGCGGCGGTCCGGGCGGCGGCCAGTTCCGCGGCCAGGGGCCGGGCGGTGGCTTCGGCGGCGGAATGACGGCGTTGCGCGACGCCCTCCACGGCGACTTCGTGGTCTCGAACGGCAGCGGCGGCTACACGACCGAGCGCCTCCAGACCGGCGACGTCACCGAGCTGAGCGCCACTTCGGTGACGCTGACCAGCAAGGACGGCTACAAGCAGACGTACACGCTCGACTCGTCGACCCAGAAGACGGGCGACGTGAAGACGGGCGACACGAACGTCACGGTGGTGGCCAAGGTCGAGGGTCAGACGGCCACCGCGACGACGTTGGGCAAGGGCTTCGAGCCGGGCCAGCGTCAGCCGGGCCAGCGCCGGGGCGGCTACTCGGCCCGCCCGACGAACTGACCCGCCTCCCCCAGTCGGGGAACGCCCCGGTGCCGCGCACACCCCCTCACGTCGCATCGGGGCGTTTCCCGTCCGTTCCCCGGGTAGGGCACAGTTGCGGGTGTGCAGGACATCCGGGGGTCGCTGAGACGGCAGTCGCTGCTGGTCGCGCTCGTCTGCGTCGTCTGCGACGCCGCCCTCTTCACCCTGCGCGGGCCCCTTCCCGAGGCCGGGTGGCGGGCCTGGATGGTGCTGGCCGCCGGGATCGCCGTCAACGCCGCGCTCGCCGGGGCCGCGCGCTACTCCGGGTGGGTCGCCCTCGCCCACGCCGCGCTCTTCGCGAGCGCCCCGCTCCTCCTCTGCACGTGCCAGGGGTACGTCACCGGCAACAACGCCGGGATCCTCATCGCCGGCTACCGCGCCGGGGCCTGGCTGCGGACGCGGCCCGCCGTGCTCGCGCTCGGCGCCCTGCTCACCGGCGTCACCCTCGGCTGCATCGAAGGCGGCGGCCGGACCGCGTCCGACTGGCGGCTCATCGCCATCAACGTCGGCGTCTCCGCGCTGCTGCCGTGGCTGGTCGGCCGGTACACGACCGCGCGGCGCGCCTACATCGCCGACCTCGAGCGGGAAGCCGACGAACGGCGGCAGCACGAGGAAGAAGCCGTCAAGCGGGCCGTCCTCGAGGAGCGGACCACCATCGCGCGCGACCTGCACGACGTCATCTCCCACCACGTCAGCGCCATCGGCGTGCACGCCGGCGCCGCCCGGCTCGGCCTGCCCGAGGGCGCCGGAGCGGTGCGGAAGTCGCTCGGCGCGGTCGAGTCGGCGAGCCGCTCGGCGATGGCCGACCTGCGCCGGCTGCTCGACCTCCTGCACGCCGAGACCAACGCCGAACAGCCCGGTCTCGACAACCTCGACGAGCTGGTCGAGACGGTCCGCGCGGCCGGCCTGCCCACCCGCCTGACGCTGCGCGGCGAGCCCCGCGAACTGCCCGGTTCGCTCGACATCGCGCTCTACCGGATCGCGCAGGAGGCCCTGACCAACGCCCTGCGCCACGGCCAGGGCCCGGTCGAGGTCGAGCTGAACCACGGCCGCACCGAGGTCGTGCTGACGGTGACGAACGGGCTCCGCGCCGGCCGCGCCGAAGAGAACGAGCACGCACCCCGCGGCCTGGCGGGGATCCGCCGGCGCGTCACCCTGTTCGGCGGCCAGGTCTCCTACGGCGAGACCGGCGGCCACTGGCAGCTGCGCACGACCTTCCCGGTGGAGAGCACATGATCCGCGTCCTGCTGGCCGACGACCACGCGATGTTCCGTTCCGGGATGCGCGCGCTCCTCGACACCCAGCCCGACTTCACCTGCGTCGGCGAGGCGTCCGACGGCCGCGAGGCGGTCGCCGAGACCGCCCGCCTCCGCCCGGACGTCGCGGTCCTCGACGTCCGCATGCCCCGCCTCGACGGCCTCGCGGCGACCGAGGCGATCCTGGCCGCGCCGGGCAACGACACCCGCGTCTTGGTGCTCACGACGTACGACGCCGACGAGTACGTCTACCGCGCCCTGCGCGCCGGGGCGAGCGGGTTCCTGCTGAAGAGCCTGGCGCCGGAGGAGCTGGTCGCGGCGATGAGGGTGGCGGCCCGCGGCGACGCCCTGATCGACCCGTCGGTGACGCGGCGCCTGGTGGCGAAGTTCGCGGCGGTCCTCGAACCGGCGGCCGCGGAGCCCCCGGAGCTGGCCCGGCTGACGTCCCGCGAGCGCGAGGTGCTGCTGTTGCTGGCGGGGGCCTGCAGCAACGCCGAGATCGCGCGGAAGCTGCACGTCGGCGAGGAGACGGTCAAGACGCACGTCTCGCGCGTGCTCAGCAAGCTCGGGCTGCCCGACCGCGTGCACGCGGTGGTCTACGCCTACCGCCACAACCTCGTGCCGCCCGCTTAAGCTGGGTGGATGAGGCGGTGGATCACCCTCGCGGTCGGAGTCGTGCTCGTGCTGGTCGGCGCCGTTTGGGTGCTGCAGGGGATCGGCGTCATCACCGGCAGCTTCATGACCGGCCAGAAGCTGTGGTTCCTGATCGGCCTGGCCGCGTTCCTGGTCGGCGTGGTCCTGGTGGCGGCCAACCTCACCCGGCGCAAACCTACTTCGTGAAGATCTCGAAGATCGGGTAGCCCGGGGCGATCTCGCGCAGCTTCTCGTCCGAGGCCTTGGCGTCGACGCCGTCGAAGAACACGCCGACCTCGAACTTCCAGCGCTTGAGGTACGCGCGGAGGATGCCCGGCTTCTCGTCGTGGGCCAGCTCGCGGAACGTGAACGTCTCGACCCGGCGCCCGACGCGCAGCGTGCCCTGGCCAGCCGCCCGAAGGTTGCGAACCCACTGCGTCTCGCCGCGCGGGGCGACCAGGTACCGGACGCCGTCGACGGTCAGCAGGTTGACCGGCACCGAGCGCGGCTCCCCGCTCTTCCGGCCGACCACGGTCAGCACCCGGCTGCCCCAGACGCTCAAGCCCAGCTTCGTCAGCTTCGCGACCAGCTCGTTGAAGGCGCTGGTCGACTTCTTCGGCTCGATGTAGCGGGTCCCGGTCATGGTGTCCTCCGAAGGTTGGGAGAGCAGTGCTCTCGGTTAAGAGCAGTGAACACGAGAGCAGTGCACCGTGTCAAGAGCACTGCTCTCGGTTTGGTGCACTGCTCTCGTCGTGGCACACTGATCTCATGACCGCCCCCCGCACCGCACGCGACCGTGCCCGCGCCGAACTGGCCCAGGAGATCAAGGACGAGGCCCGCCGCCAGCTCGGCGAGGTCGGCGCGCAGGGCCTGTCGCTGCGCGCGGTCGCCCGGGAGCTCGGCATGGTGTCGTCCGCGATCTACCGGTACTTCCCGAGCCGCGACCGGCTGCTGACCGACCTGATCGTCGACGCCTACAACGCCATCGGCGAGGCGGCCGAAACCGCCGACCCCGGTACCGGCGACCTCCGCGACCGCTGGGTGGCGATCTGGCAGGGCACCCGCGACTGGGCCCGCGCGCACCCCCACGAGTACGCGCTGATCTACGGCTCCCCGATCCCCGGGTACGCGGCCCCGCAGGACACCGTCGTGCCGGCCTCCCGCGTCGCGCTCGCCCTGGTCAAGGTCCTCACCCACACCGAGCTGCGGGACATCGACGGCGAAGTTCCGCCCGAGCTGCGCGCCCAGGCCGAGACGCTCACGAAGGCCCTCGGGATCATCGCCGGCCCGGAAACCGTCGCCCGCCTGCTCATGGCGTGGACACAGCTGTTCGGCGCGATCAGCTTCGACCTGTTCGGCCAGTACGTCGGCAGCGTCGACCCGGCCGACGCGTTCTTCGCCCACTCGGCGAGGCGGATGGCGGAGTTCGTCGGCCTCTAGGCTGGGGCGAGAGTCCAACGGCGGAAGGCGGCACGACGTGACGGGGTGGGCCGGGCAGGTCGGCAGGATCCGGGTGATCGGGACCGGGGTGATGGGCCGCGGGATCGTCCAGCTGGCCGCGACCGCGGGGGTGACCGTCGAGCTGGCCGACGTCCGGCGCGAGGCCGTCACCGAGGCGATCGATCACGTCGGCGCGATGGTGGACAAGCTCGCCGCCAAGGGCAAGTTGAGCGAAGACGCCCAGGCCGTCAAGGGCCGGCTGGTCGCCGTGGCCGCGCCCGACGCGCCCGCGGACGGCGTCGACCTCGTGGTCGAAGCCGTCCGGGAGGACCTCGAAACCAAGCGCGCCCTGTTCGCGAGCCTCGAACGCGTCTGTCCACAGGAGACGATCTTCGCGACGAACACGAGTTCGCTGTCGGTCACCGAGATCGCCGCCGGGCTGGCCGACCCCGCCCGGCTCGTCGGCCTGCACTTCTTCAACCCGGTGCCACTGATGCGGCTGGTCGAGGTCGTCCCCGGTGCGCGCACGCACGGCTGGTTGCCCGGCGAGGCGCTCGAACTCGTCAAGAGCTGGGGCCACGAGCCCGTGCTCGCGAAGGACGCCCCCGGCTTCCTGGTCAACCACGCCGGCCGCGGCCTGAACACCGAGGCGCTGCAGATCCTCGCCGAGGCGCTGGCCGAGCCCGCCGACGTCGACCGCATCGCCCGGGACGTGCTCGGCCTGAAGCTCGGCCCGTTCGAGCTGCTCGACCTCACCGGCCTCGACGTCTCGCACGCCGTCCTCGAAAGCATCTGGAGCGGCTTCCACGGCGACCCGCGGCTGCGGCCGTCGTGGCTGACCCGGCCGCGCGTGGCCGCCGGGCTGTTCGGGCGGAAGAACGGCGAAGGCTTCTACTCCTACGCCGACGGCAAGCAGCAGGTCGCCGACGAGCCCGCCGCCCCGCCGAAGCCGGCCAGCCCGGTGTTCACCGCGGACGAGCACCTCGCCCGCGCGCTGTCGTCCGCGGGCGTGCAGGTGGTGTCCGACGCCTACCCGGACGCGATCCTGCTCGTGCCGCTCTACGGCGAGTCCACAGTGGACGCGGCGGTCCGCGCCGGGTTGCCGCCGGCCCGCGTCGCCGGCGTCGATCCGCTGGGCGGCTACGAACGCCGGCTGACGATGTCCGTCCACCCGGGACTCGACCCGGCGGCGGCCCGCGCCGCCTGGGGCGCGCTGGCCGCGACCGGCCACCCGGTGACGGTCGTCCGCGACGGGCCCGCCCCGATCGCGCAGCGCCTGCTGGCGTCGATCGTCAACACCGCTTGCTTCATCGCGGGCCAGCACCTGGCGACCCCGCAGGACATCGACACGGCGGTCCGCCTCGGCCTCGGCTACCCACGCGGCCCGCTGGCCTGGGGCGACCTCGTCGGCGGCGACGTGGTGCTGCGCATCCTGCACGGCCTCACGGCGACCACCGGCGACCCCCGCTACCGGCCGAGCCCGTGGCTCACCGAGCGCGTCGCCCTCGGCCTGCCACTGACAACGGCCGGCACGACCCCGGCGGACCTGCGGCAGTCCTAAGAGGACTTGGCGGACGGGCCGGACTTCAGCGACGCCGCGGGCCGGATCACCAGCGGAAGTCGCGGGACCCGGTGGCGGTGTAGGTGATGTACCCGCCTTCGAAGTCGCTGCGGTACCAGCCGTTCGTCACGTACTCGTCCGATTTCGGGTAGCGCAGGTAGGAGTACTCCCAGCCGAGCGCCGCCCAGCGGTTGCGGATCTCGCCCTTCACCATGTGGGCGCCGGTGGCCGTCGTGTAGTAGATCGAGCCGCCCTTGGTGAAGTGGTTGTAGCGGCCGCGGCCGTCCGGGGTCGCGAGTTCGTCGGTCGTCGGGTACCCCAGCCCGCGCTCGTAGTCCAGCGCCGCCCACTTCTTCCGGATCTCGCCGTTGATCGCCCGCGCGCCCGTCGCGGCCGTGTAGTAGATCGATCCGACCGTGCCGCCCTTGGCGAAGTGGTTGTAGCGGGCGACGCCGTCCGGTGTCCCCAGCTCGTCGGTCGTCGGATAACCCAGCCCGCGCTCGTAGTCCAGCGCCGCCCACTTCTTCCGGATCTCGCCGGCGATCGCGTGCCCGCCGGTCGCCACCGTGTAGTAGATCGACCCGACGTTGCCACCCTTGACGAAGTGGTTGTACCGCGCGACACCGTCCGGTGTGGCCAGCTCGTCGGTCGTCGGGTAGCCCACGCCGCGCTCGTAGTCCAGCGCCGCCCACCGCTTGCGGATCTCGCCGGTGATGAGGTGCGCGCCCGTCGCGGCCGTCGAGTAGATCGACCCCACGGTGCCGTTGGCGAGGAAGTGGCTGTACTGGGCCACGCCGTCCGGCGTCGTGGCCGTGTCGGACGTCGGCGGCCCGAGCAGGGCGTGCCCGCCCAGGGCGAGGTACTTGTCCAGCACCGGGCCGGTGACGTACCGGGTGCCCGTCCCGGCGCTCCAGTAGAGCCGGCCGTTCGCGTAACCGCGGTAGTGGACCGGGCCGTCGGTGATTTCCGGCCCCGACGGCGCGCCGAGGCTCGCGCGCAACGCCGCGTCGCCGCCGTAGCGCTGGTCGATCGGGGTCGCGTAGTTCGCCGTCAGCGTCAGGTCGGCCGAGCCGACCGTGACGATCCACTGGGGATCCGCCGGACCGCCCTGCCAGCCGGCGAACTTCGAGACGCCGTCGATGGCCAGCGGCGCCGCCTCGACGTCGAAGGAAGCGCCTTCGGTGACCATGGCCGAGCTGACCCCGCCCGCCACCGGGATGCTCAGCTCCGCGGGCTGGGTGCCGCGCAGCGTGATCCGGTGCTGCCGCGGCAGCGCCGGGTACGTCTTGGCCGTGGTGACGCCCGCGCTGTCGGTCACCGTCGCGGTGAGCTCCATCCGGGAGTCCGGGTGCGCGGTGAACGGCTGCGAGAAGCTCGACCCCGTCCCGCCGACGCCCGGGTGGGAGTGGCACGTCGCTTCGCTCGGGCAGTGCCGCACCGCCGTGGTCCAGGTGATCGGCAGCGCACCGTCCTCGGCGTCGGACGCGGTGGCGCTCACCGAGACCGTCTGGTTGACCGCGAACGTCGTGTTCCCGGGGGTGTTCAGGGTGAGCACCGGGGTGCGGTTGCCGGGCGCGACGGCGATGGCGGCCTCCCCGCTGAGTCCCAGCGGGTCCCGGACGCGCAGCTTCGCGGTGAACGACGCCGTGCCCGCCGGGTAGCGGTGCGACACCTTCGGGCCGGCGTCGACCGCCGTGGTCCCGTCCCCGAAGTCCCAGTCGTAGGCGAGCGGGTCGTCGTCGTAGTCGACCGACGCCGAGCCGTCGAACGACACCGTGCGGGTGTCCGGGTTCGTGGCCGTCGTCGCCTTGGCCACCGGCGCGGTGTTGCCGGCCGAATAGCTCAGGCGGCGCACGTTGCCGGACAGGATGTCGGCGAAGACGATGTCGCCGTTCGGCGCCGCCGCGAACTTCACCGGGCCGCCGACGCCGGTGAAGACCGGCGGGTTCTCCGGCGCCTGGCTGAGCTTGCCCTGGCCGTCGTACCGCAGCGTCCAGACCTTGTTCGCCACGTAGTCGCCGAAGAAGTACGAGCCGCGGTAGGCCGCCGGGTAGCTGGATCCACTGTAGACGATGCCACCGGTGACGCTGTTGCCGTTCATCGGCCCGGTGCCGTGCGTGTACTCGTGGATGGGTGGCTGGTTCGGCACGCCGGCGCAGCCCGCGAGGCCGCTGTAGCCGGGTGTCGGGCGGCTACCCTCCCAACACGGCCAGCCGTGGTTGGCGCCGCGCTGGACGACGTCGACCTCTTCCCAGTTGCTCCAGCCGACGTCGCCGGCCACCGGCAGGCCGAGGTTCGGGTCGATGCCGAAGCGGAACGGGTTGCGGAAGCCGCGCGCGAACACCTTGCTCGCGGTCGAGCCGGGGTCGGCGGCGTCGTAGTACGGGTTCCCCGGGACGCCCTGGCCGGACGCGGTCAGGTGGAAGATCTTGCCGTAGGGCTGGTTGACGTCGAGGGCGCGCAGCGCGGCCGGGTCCATCATCCGGTAGTCGCTGCTGTCGCCGACGGACAGCCACAGCGTCCCGTCCGGAGCCGCGATGACCGCGTCGATGCCGTGGACGTTGGACGTGCCCGGCACCTCGAACAGCGGCTGCTCGCCGGTCAGGCCGGTGGGCGTCCCGGCCGCGTCCACGGTCACGGTGAACTTCGACAGCCGCATGACGAAGCCGCTGCCGGCGTTGATCGACCGCGTGAGGTAGATGGCCCGCGAACTCGCGTAGCCGGGCGCCACGGCGAGCCCGACGAGGCCGAGGTCCTCCTCGGCGCGGACCGGCAGCGTCGCGATCGTGCGGCCGGCTCCGCCGACCGGCAGCCAGCGGACGGCTCCGCTCTTGCCGGTGGCCAGGACGGAGTTGTCGGGCAGGTACGCGAAGTCGGTGAGCTCGTACGGCCCCAGGCCGGTGTCGGTGTCCCGGAGGACGAACCCCGGCGGGAGCGTCGCCGCCGTCGCCACCTCCTGTGACACGACGGGGAGCAGCGCTCCCACCAGGACCATCACCAGCAACAGGCGAAGTGCGCGCATGGCCAACCCCTTCCCGGATGATCTTTCATCGCGGGAGCGCGGGGACTGGTTGCAGCAATCCCGACTACTTCACCCGAACGTGACTTACGCCACGTGACGGAACGTAGTGAATTACGGGACGACCTGCACGACGTCACCGATGTGCAGCGTGTTGAAGAACTTCAGGGACGCGGCCGGCGACAGGTGGATGCAGCCGTGCGAGTACACCGAGAGGCTGCCCGTGTGGAAGGCGTCGCCCGGGTAGAAGAAGACCGAGTTCGGCATCTCCGCGTTGTCGAATTCCTTCGACAGGTGCATCTTCTCCTTCGACAGCACGTGGAACGTGCCGGTCGGGGTCGCGTAGCCCTTGCGGCCCGGCAGCATCGGCACCGGCCCGTAGACGACCTTGCCGCCCTGCAGGATCCACGCCTTGTGCGCCGAGAGGTCGACGCAGGCGGCGGTGCCCGAGGCCGCGGCCGCCGCCGCGCACGGGACGCCGGGGTCCGCCGCGGGCTTCGGGGCCGGCTTCGGCGTCGGCTTGGGCTTCGGCTTGGCCGAGGTGCTGGTCGGCGCCGCCTTCGTGGTCGCCGTGGTGGGCGTCGGCACCGTGGCGGTGCTGGTCGGCGTGGGAGTGGGGGTGGCGCTGGACGTCGTCGGCGTGCCGCCGCCGGTGCCCGCCGCGGCGACGGCCCCGCCGCCCGCGTTCGAGCCACCGGCCGAGCCCCCGCCGGAGCACGCGGCCAGCACGAACGCGGTGGCCAGCGCGGCCGCTCCCGCCAGAAGCCTCTTCACGATCCGGTACCCCCAGCTGTCTCGATCATCGCGTTTGGACACCGGTAAAGACGGTGGTCACCCGTTCGAGGTTCGTCGGGAAAGGTCACGATTTGGGTAGCTGCGGTCAACCCGGGGGTGGAGACCGGAATCCACCCGGATCCGATCCCCGGGCCGACGAAACCGGGGCGCCGGTCGCCGAAGCTGGGGAAACCTTCGAATCCAGGGGAGCCTCGAAATGTCCAGCGTCCTGCTCTACGCGGTCATCGCCGCCTTCGTGCTGTACAAGGTCGTGTACAAGCAGGTCCGCGGCACGTTGCTCAGCCGCCGGACGCTGGTCGTGCTGCCGCTGCTGCTCACGGCCTTCGGCGCGTACCTGACGCTGAAAGCGCTGCCCGGCGCGTCCGCCGCCGAGCTGGGCCTGCTCGCCGCCGACCTGCTGCTGCTCGCCGGGCTCGGCGTGCTGCGCAGCACCACGACGACGCTCACCGAGCGCGACGGCACGACGTTCCAGAAGGGCTCGGCCGTCACGATCGGCCTGTGGGTGCTGACGGTCGCGGTCCGGGTCGGCGTGATCGCGCTGGGTACCGCACTCGGCATCACGGGCCCGCTGACCTCGGCGTCGATCGCGCTCAGCCTCGGCCTGAGCATCGCGGTGCAGAACGCGACGACCTACCGGCGCATCCAGCGGCGTGGGCTGCCGCTCGCCGACCAGCGGCCGGCCGTCACCCGCTGACGCGGCCCAGCATCCGGGCGTACATCCGGCCCGGGCTCGGCACCGACGGCGGTACCAGGAAGCCCGGCAGCGGGGGCAGCCCGCCGACGAACGCACCGAGCCGCTCGTACAGCACGGCGGCGCCGGCCGGCCGGGCTTCCGGATCCTTGGCCAGCACCTCGGCGAGCAGCGTGTTCAACGGTTTCGGGACACCCGGCACCGGCGGCGGCAGCTCCTTGACCTGCCGCTCGAACACCGCGTACGCGGTCGGCCCGTCGAAGAGCCGCCGCCCGGTGAGCATCTCGTGCAGCACGCAGCCCAGCGCGTAGAGGTCGCTGCGCGGTTCGGCGCCGCCCCGCTGGATCTGCTCGGGCGCCATGTAGGACGGGGTCCCCAGCAGCTGCCCGGCCCGGGTGAACTGCGCCGCGTCGGCTTCGCGGAGCACGGCCAGCCCGAAGTCCATCACCTTCACGCCGCCGTCGGGCCCGAGCATCAGGTTGGACGGCTTGAGGTCGCGGTGGCAGACGGCGAGCGCGTGGGCGGCGGTCAGCACCGCGCACGCCTGCGCCGCGATCGCCGCGGCCCACGGCACCGGCAGCGGCCCGTGCTCGGCGAGCAGGTCGGCCACCGTCACGCCGTCGACGAACTGCATGACCTGGAACAACCGGTCGTCGTGGGTGCCGTAGTCGTACAGCGTCGGGACGCCGGGGTGGTCGAGCGTCGCCAGGATCCGGGCTTCGCGCGCGAAGCGGGCTTCGAGCTCTTCGTCGCGGCCCGGCAGCCTGAGCAGCTTGATCGCCACGCGGCGGCCGAGCCTGCGGTCGAACCCGCCGTGCACCGCGCCCATCCCGCCGCGGCCGAGGGGCAGCTCGTCGAGCTCGTAGCGGTCGGCGATCAGCATCCGTTCCCCTAGTGGCCCGGCCTGAGCCGTCCTTCGACAAGTCCTGCGAAGCCTAGCCGGACCAGCTCACGGCCCGTTTCCGCCGCCTCGCGCAGGACGGTGTCGAACTCGGCGAGCCTGGTGAAGACCCGGCCGTACTCCCGCTGGACGGCGATCGGCAGCCGCGGGATCCGCACGCGCCTGCCGTCGATCCGGGTGGACGCCGACGCGGCCGGCAGGTCGGCCGCGCGCAGGCAGCCGGCCAGGAAGCCCGCGTCCAGCCGCTCGTCGTCCACGCGGTACACGGTGAGCCCGGCGCCCACCGGCCGCGGCGGTCCACTGTGGACGTACGCGATGCCGGTCACCGACGCGACGACGTCACCCGCCTCGGCCAGCGGGTGTTCGGCGTCCGCGCGCACCGGCGCGTGCCGGACGTCGACGACGCCGGCCTTGACCAGCTCGCCGATGGTCGTGAACGCCGGCTCGGCGTCCGCCGCTTCGAGTGGTGGCAGCTGCGGAGTCAGCTCTTCGAACTTCGCGCGCACGGCTTGGAAGGCCTGGCCGGGGTCCTCGTCCCGGATGCGGCGGCGGGCGGGTGTCAGGTCGACGTCGTCGTCGAGCAGGTCGATGATCCGGACGCCGGATTCGGGGTGGTGGCCGAACTCCTGCCACATTTCTTCCACTGTGGACAGTTCGTCGCCCGCTTCGCCGAGCAGCACGGTGGACGGCGCGCGCTCACCGGGAGCCGGCCGCCGCAGCAGCCAGAGGTCGGGACCCGCCGGCGTCAGCGTGACGACCGCGCGGACCGCGCCCGCGCGCAGCAGGTTGCCCCGGATGCGCTTGCCGCTGCGCCGCCCGGCCGCCGCGCCCGGCATCAGGATCGCCACCGTGCCACCGGGTTCGACGTGCGCGAGGCAGTGCTGCACCCAGGCGAGCTCGGGCTCGCCGCGCGGGGGCAGGCCGTACTCCCAGCGCGCGTCGCCGACGAGTTCGTCGTGGCCCCAGGCCCGTTCGTTGAACGGTGGGTCGCACAGCACCGCTTCGGCGGTGCGGCCGGCAAAGGCGTCTTCGCGCAGCGCGTCGACCGCGTGGACCTCCGCCTCGATGCCGCGCAACCGCAGCCGCAGCGCCGCGATCGACGCCGTCATCGGGTCGCTGTCCTGCGCCAGCACGGTTTTCGCGCCGCTCGCCAACGCGAGGGCGCCGAAGCCGCACGCGGGGTCGAGGATCGTCGACACCGGGCCGGCGAGGCGGGCCATCAGCTCGGCGATCGGCTCCGGCGTCGCCGACAACCGCCGCGAATGCGCCTCGAAGTACCGGCGGCACACCAGCTCGAACGCTTCGACCGGCCCCGCCTGGTGCGTCAGCTCGCTGAGCAGGGTGAGCAGTTCCGGGTCGTCGAGCCGGCTGTCGAAGGTGTCGACGAGGCCGGCCTGGAAGGCGAAGAAGCCGCCCGCGCGGCTGACGCGCTCGGCGAGGTCGAGGTCGTCACCGAGGGCGCGCAGGCGCTGCCACGCGCGTTCGCCGGCGCTCAGCTCGAACTTCTTGCCGCGGGCGCGGAACCAGGCGGCGACGGCGGACAGGCCGAACAGCGGGCTCGACGCCGTGCCACCGACCGGCGGCGGGAAGTCCGGGTAGCGGCGGCGCCAGTTGCTGACCGCGGCCCGCCCCACCCCGGCGAGCCGCGCGATGTCGGCCGCGCTGACCGTGGCGTCGTCGTCCATGGCGAGGACTCTATCGGAGGATGCTCCATTCAGCCGAGGCGCTTGTGAACTCAGTCAACCAATGCTTTCATGGGGGACATGACACACGATCGGTACGTCCTGCGGTACGCCGCCGGGTCGGACGTCGGGAAGCGTCGCCGGGTCAACGAGGACGCGGTGTACGCGAGTTCCCGCCTGCTCGCCGTCGCCGACGGCATCGGCGGCCAGCCGCACGGCGAGGTCGCCAGCGCGACGGCGGTGGACGTGCTGCGCGAGCTCGAAGTCGACCTGCGACGGCTCGATCTGACGAACGTGGACCTGGCCGCGACCCTGACCGGCGTGGTCAAGTCGATCGCCGATCGGCTGCACGAAGTGGCGTCGCAGGAGCCGGCGACCGAAGGCATGGGCACGACGCTGACGGCCCTGCTGTTCGACGGCACCGAGTTCGCGGCGGCCCACATCGGCGACTCCCGCGGCTACCTCCTGCGCGAGGGCGGCCTGCGCCGGCTGACCCGCGACCACACGCTGGTTCAGGCCCTGGTCGAGGACGGCCGCGTCGCCGCGGAGGACGCCGAGTCCCACCCCCGCCGGTCGTTGCTGATGAAAGCGCTTCAGACGGCGGGCTCGGGCGACCCGGACATCTGGACGTTCAAGGCCAAGCCCGGCGACCGCTACCTGCTCTGTTCGGACGGCCTCAGCGGCCCGGTCCCCGAGGCAACCCTGCGCGACGTCCTGGACGCCGGCCAGGAGCCGGCCGAGGTGATCCCGGAGCTGATCCGCCTGGCCAACGAAGGCGGCGGCCCGGACAACATCACCTGCGTGGTCGCCGACGTCACGGCCTGACCCACCTGCACAGGCGGCGGAGACCATCCGGTATCGTCTCCTGCGGAGGATTGGCCGAGCGGCCTAAGGCGCACGCTTGGAAAGCGTGTTGGGTTCACACCCTCGCAGGTTCGAATCCTGTATCCTCCGCTGCAGTAACCAGGCAAAACGCCGGGTGCCCCACTTCGGGACACCCGGCGTTTTCCGTCTTAGTCTCAGTTCTAGTCTCATTCGCCCCTGGTTAGGCCACCTCCGGGGTCTCGTCGTCGCTCTTCCCCACGTCGTCCGGCGGTGCCCAGAGCAGCCCGTCGACCCGGCCGGCCACGCCCCGGCGGATGCGGTCGGTCACGTGCTGGTACCGCGCGGCCATGGCCGTGCTCGACCACCCCATGATGGACATCACCGTCCGCTCGGGGACCTCCAGCAGCAGGAGAACCGTCGCGGCGGTGTGCCGGGCGTCGTGCAGCCGCCGCTCTCCCACCTTGGCGTCGCGCAACAGCTCCTTCCAGTGGTGGTAGTCGGTGTTCGGCACCAGCGGCTGACCGGTCGGCTTGGTGAAGACGTAGCCGGTCTCCTCCCAGAGGTCGGCCGCCAGGGCGCGTTCCTGGGCCTGGGCCGCCTGGTGTCGCACGAGCAGCAGCGCGAGTTGCTTGGGCAGCCCGATGTACCGCTTACCGGCCCGCGACTTCGTCGGCGCGGTCTCCCGGCGCGTCGAGACGCGCTGCGGGCAGTAGCCAGCGAACTTCCGGCCGCACGGCGTCGGGCAACCGTGCTTGTACTTCGGCCGGAGCCGGTTCCGCCGCACGCCGATTTCGGGCGTGTGGCGCTCGAAGCACTCTGCACAGAACGGGGACTTGTGCTTCTTGCACGCCCGGTCCCAGCGGTCCCAGTTCACGTCGGGCCACTGAATCCCCAATGCCTCGCCCTGGCGGAGACCCAACGCGAGAGCGATAGCCCACCGGGCACTGTTTCGCCTACGCGCGGCGGTCTCCAGGATGCGCTGGATCTCGTCGACGTCGTACGGCTCGTAGTCCTGCTCCTCCACCTTCGGGGCCCGAGCCAATTCCGCCGGATTGTCCGTGATGATTTTGCGCTTCTTGGCTTCCTTGAGCGCGGTCCGGATGGTGCGGTGCACCTGATGCACACGGCCGGCGGCAGACCCTTCACGCATCATCTTGCGGTAGAGCTTTTCCAGATGGTCGGGTTCCAGCCTGTCGCCCGTGTGCGAACGCTGGAGACGGTGTGCACCCACGCCCGGGATGAGGTGAACCCGGCACGCCACCTCGTACGCGTCCCACGCGTTCTCGGTGATGGTCGGTGGCGCGACGATGTTCTCAAGCCAGTGCGTCAGCCAAGACTCAACAGTCCAGTTCTGCCCTGCCTTCCGTACGCGCCCCTCGTCGCGCTCGTTCTCCCACTCCCGCACCTTGTTCCGGACCTTGGCTTCGTCCTTGGACATCGCGTGACGGCGGTCCGGCTTCCCGTTGTCCTTGCGGCCGACCGTCACACGGCCGTGCCAGTGACCGTCGCTTTCGCTGAAGTAGACGCTGCTCGCACCGTTCGGGGCGCGCGTGCCCTCGGGGCGCTTTTTCCTTGCCATTGAAAGTCCTTCCTCAGGCGGCGGCCTCGCCAGCGGAACCGGCGACCAGACGGGCAGCGAACGCGTCGATGGCGGATACGGAGATGCGGCGGAGTCGGCCGATGCGGACGGATTCCAGCTCTCCGGAGCGGACCAGGCTGTAGGCGGTGGTGCGGCCGATGCCGAGCCGTTCCCCGGCCTCTTCGACGGTCAGCAGAACCCGCGGCGGCAGCGGCCGGGGCGCCGGCCGCGCGTCGGCGACATGCTGTGTGGCGAGACGTTCGGCGAGCTGGGCGAGGCCGGCGGCGAGCTGGGCGATGTCGTTGGCGGTAGCCATTGGTGGTGAGCCCTTCGTGCTGCGGTGCGGTGGGTGGCGGCGATGTGCACGGGGCCTCCTCGGTACGTAGGAAACGAAGGAACGAAGTAAGTGCCTGACTTGGGGTTTCTTCGGTGACTTAGTTCGTTCGGTACGAACTAATGAAGTCGGGACGTCGGCGTTTGTGCTGGTCAGCGGGTTTGTTCGTTAGTTCGTTTGGTTCGTCGGGTTGTCGGGGGCGCGGGCGGTGTAGACCTCGCTCGGACGGCCTCGGCCGCTGGCCGATGGGCGGGTGGTGACGGTGATCTGCCCGGCGGCCTTGAGCTGGTCCAGCAGCGTGGTGACTTCGGCGGCGGGGGTGTTGCCGCGGAAGTACTCCGCCGTAATCGCCTTCCGGGTCCGGCCCTCGGCGCCGGCCGCGCCGATCCACGCTGCGAGCTTGGCCAGGGCGGAGGTGTCGGTGAAGACGGCGCGGGCGGAGGCGATGGAGTAGCGGACCAGCGCGGCCGCGGCGGTCAGGTGCGCCACCCCGATCGTCGACGTGCCGTCGAGCGCGGCATGGATGCCGGCGATGCGCAGGCAGTTCGGCGCCGCGCGAGAGGAGAACTCCTCGACCGGTCCGCCTTCGGCGTCGCCGTGGTCGCCTCCGAGTTCGATGTAGAGCCGCCACCACAGCTCCACCGCGTCGTCGGTGAACCCGAGCGTCCCGAACGTCGCGCCGGTCGTCAGTCGCTCGCGCAGCTCGGAGCCGAGCCGTTCGATCAGGTTCGGGTCCGCGCCCTGGGAGAAGGGCAGGAACTGGCACTGCGCGACGGCGATGGGCAGGAACCGGTTATAGGTGCCGCCGGCGAGGTCGGAGGCGGACACCTTGGCGCGGAACTCCTTCGGCGTGATGTGCCCAAGAATGCCGACGTGGGTGTCCTTAGCGATGCGGGCGGACACGGCGAGGGTGGACAGGTCCCCGCCATCCCACGCGTTGCGCAGGGTGGCGGAGAGCGAGTTGCCCTCGCGCTTCATCCGCTGCATGACTCCGGCCCACTCCGCCTCGAACACCAACAGACGCTTGTCGCCGGGCGGCAGCGCGCCGGGTGCGCGCTTGCCGTCGTCATCGGGCCCGTCCTCGTCGGCGGCGAACATCGCGGCGAGCCCTTCCCCGGAGGTGAGCCCGGAGCGGACGTTGACCGTCATGAATTCCGCGTCCGCGGCCGTGAGCACCCGCCGTGCCGAGCCCCACCCGGCCCCTTTCCGACCGCCTCCGGTGCGCCCGACGATCAGCGGCCACACCAGCAGCGGGTGCGAGTCGTCCCCGGCCCGCACGTGCGGAGACCGTCCCAGGTGGACGCCCGCCGCGCAGAGAAGGGAAGCGAGGATGCCGATCGGGTCCGCCTCGGTGGTCGGGGCGATCTGGTGCGTGATCCACCCGAGGTAGGTGTCATAGACGGCGGAGTCCAGACCGGGCAACGCCTTGCGGGCGTGGGCGACCTGCGCGCGGGCGCGTTCCTCGGTCTCGTTCAGGGTGGCGGTCGCGGGCATGTCACCTCCTCCGGTGGCGGGGTTGGGCGGGACCGACCGCAGGGGCCGGGCAGGGCTGGTCATCGGCGTGGTTCCTTCCGATGGGCGGGCGAGTTCAGGCGGCTACCGCGGGGGCGGTGGCGGCGTGGTGGGTGGCGAGGATCAGGCGTCCGAGGCGTTCGGCGGCGTCGGGGACGACGGCGTTGCCGAGGGCGCGACGTCGGTCCACCCCTCGGGGAACCCCATAAGCCACTCGACCCACGTCGGGTTCGACGGCCCACCGAGCACGGTCCGCAGGTTCACCCCGCCGGACCGGCCCGAGGTCCCCGGGCCGCCGGTGGCATCGGAGGCCGTGGGCGTGGGCCACGCCGAACAGGCGGCGTCGCAGGTGTGGGGCACCCACGGCACAAGCGCTGAGCGTGCCGACGCGGCATCGGTACCCGAGACGATCGAGGTCAGCGAGAACAGTCCGGAGTCCTCGGGTCCGCAGACCGGGCACGTTCTCCCACACGACCCATGACGGTCGGAGGTCGGCGACGACGTCGGCCATCGCCGGCCAGAGCCACCGCGGGTCCCGTTCTCCGAGCATGAGTCCGGCGTTGCTGGCCGGTTGGCACGGGAACCCGCCGGCGACGACGTCCACCCGGGGACGGTGCTGGGAGTGCCACCACTGGACTGCGGTGCGGACGTCGTCATGGCGCGGGACCTCCGGGAAGTGTCGGGAAAGGACGGTGCGGCAGAACGGATCGAGTTCGACTTGGCCGACGGTGGTCATCCCGGCGCGTTCCAGGCCGAGTTCGAGACCGCCGATGCCGGAGAACAGCCCCAGCACGGTCATCGCTGCTGTGTGGACGGTGGCGGTCATCAGGCGACCTCTCGCGTAGCGATCCACTGTTCGACCCGCGCCCACGACGCGACGGCCTGTGCGCGGATCTGGTGCGGCGTCAGGGCGGGCCGGGTGACTTCGGCGCGGCGGCGTTCGAGTTCGGCGTAAGTCGGCGCGGCGGCGAGGGCGCGCCAGTCGGCGGCGGCCGACACGGCGTTCGAGGTCTCGCGCAGCGTGCGGCGGCGGTCCCATTCGACCCATTCGGCGAGCAGTTCCGCGACGTGCGGGCTGGTGGCCAGCAGTCGCCAGGCGGCGGCATCGAGGGTGAGCGAGCGGTACTCGGCGAACGGGATGGTGACCCGGGTGGCCGGGCCGGCGGCGGTGATGTGCGTGGTCAAGGCAGGTCCTCACGTCGGTCACACAGGGTGACGGTGTGTGGGTGCGTTCGGCCAGGGCTAGGGCCGGGTGATGATGGCGCTAGCCTGGTTTTCCGGGTGTTTCCGCAGGTCGGAGCGAGGTCGGTCTAGGGCGCTAGTGCGCTGTTCACACCCGCTGCGGGTGTCTAGAGGAGGGGTCTAGGTCTAGGGGCGGTCCGGCCTAGGACGCGCACCGCCCCTAGCCTCCGAGACTGGTTACGCTCGGTTATTCTTGGCGGTGGTGAGGGCGTCGCGGGTGTAGCCGTTGCGGTTGGCTCCCTTGCCGGTGTCGGGGTCGGTGCTCCACACCTGCTTAGGCTTGACTCCGTAGGGCTTGAGCGCGGTCGCGAGGTTCTGCGCGGTCCAGCCCCGGTACTGCGCGGGCCGCAGCTCGGCGAGCCGGGTCACGATGGCATCCGACCAGAGCTTGTCCTCCCCGCGCTGGAAAACCGCGATGGTGTCGGCCAGCGGGTCCAGCCGCGCGGCCTCGACGTCGACGGCATCACCGGCGGCGTAGCCGGTGACGTTGCCCAGCGCTTCGCGGCGGGCGCGGGCACCGGCGGCGATCTTCTTGGCGTCGGTGGCGTCCTTGTAGACGCTGCGCACGATCTGCGCGTCGTCACCTTCGCCGGCGAGGTAGCCGATACCCCGGTCGGAGCGGGCGAACATCGTGGCCCGCACCCCGGACTTGTACTGGCTGGTGCCGAGAACCATGTCGTTCGCCTGCTGCCCCATCACCTTGAGGCAGAACCGCAAGATGGCGTTCGCGGAGATCCCGGTGGGCAGCGACTTCGCGTCCGGGCGCTGCGTGGCCAGGATCAGCGTGATCCCCAGCGCGGGGCCGCGCTTGACCAGGTCGGTGCAGATCTCCTCCAGCTCCTCGCCGTGCTCGGGGTGCTCGAACCACACCTGGCACTCGTCCACGCCGACCACGATCGGCGCGAGCCGCAAGTCCTTGCGCGCAGCCAACTCCGGGGTGACCTTGTTGTCCGGGCACACCGACTCCGGCAGGTTGCGGATCACCTTGGTGCGGCGGCGCATCTCCTCGCGAAGCTCCCGCATCTCCACCACCATGCGTTCGATGTCTTCGGGGTCATCGCCCACGCCGTAGCCGTGCGCGCACTGCCCCAGCGGCGAAAGGTCGCCGGTGCCTTTGAGGTCGTAGGCGTACAGCACCGCGCGCGGGTCCAGAGCGGCGATCAGCAGCAGTTCCCGCAGCGTGACGGTCTTGCCCATCCGCGGGACCGCGCCGATCACCATCGAGGCGAACATCAGCGTGATGGGCACCCACCGGCCGCGCTGGTCAGTGCCGAACGGCTGGGCCTTGAACAGGTCGACCGTCGCGCCCGGCTTGGCCAGCGGCCACGGCTTCTGCTTGGCCTTGGACATGTCGACGTCGCCGACCCACAGAACCAACCGTCCTTCGTGGACCTTCGCGTCCCCCTCGGGCCACACACACCCGATCTGGCGGCGCAAGGCGGAGGACAGCTCGTCGCGCTTGGCGATGATGTCGCCGGCCGTGACCCCCAAGGGCAGGTCGACGTCGGCGCGCCAGCCGTCGCCGTCGCGGGCGATCGGGTTCGGGAACTCGATGCGCTTTCCCTTGGCGTAAGCCTGGTTCAGGCCACCGATGCCGAGAGAGCACAGGGCATCCTCGATCATCGACGACGTCAGCTTGGGCGTCTTGACCGAGTCCACGGCGCGGCCGGCGACCGGCTTGTCCGCCGGTGCGCCCCACCAGCCCACGAGCGTCATCGCGACGACCAGGCCGGTCCAGTTCCAGAACGGCGTGACGAACGCGATGCACAGGTACACGATGGCCAGCAGCACGCACACGGCGAACATCACCGGTCCCATACGGCGGCGCACGGTGTCGTTGCGGATCTCGCGCAGCTTCATGTACAGCTCGGCGTCGGAGCGGTCGCGGGCGTTCATGCGCACCGGGTGGGACTCCGCGTCGTACACCCACGCCCGCAGCCGGGCGACCAGCCGACCGGTCGCGCCGAACGAACGCAGGAACGCCGTCGGCACGTACACCGGCACCCGCAGCGCGTGGAACGCGAAGGTGTGGGCGGCGTAGCGGACCAGGAACCGAGCCCGCGACTTGAACTCCTCGGCGGAGGTCAGCCAGCGCGCGACCAGCGGCCGGGCCGTGGCGTGGCCGGCGGACTCCCACCACGTCGCCTTCGTCGCCGGCGGGTCGACCAGCCGGACCGCCGTGCCGTCGTCGGCGGCGGGCCGGTCCTGCTCCGGGATCTCCTCCGGGGTGCGTGCGGCGTCGGGGCGGATCGGGACGACGTTCCCGGCACGGGTGACGGCGGTGTCGGTGGCGGTCGGGTCGGTGTTCACGGGGCCGTTCACGGGCGCGTCGGCCGGGGTGTTCTCGAACGGGTCGGGCGTGTTGTTCACGGGAAGAGGCCTCTCGGGGTCGGGTCCGTTCACGGACTCAGGCGTGTGGTCGGCGGTGGTAGACATCAGGCGGCCTCCTCCTGGTCGACGGTCACGGACTGGTCGGCGAGCACCGGCGCGACGACCGGGCGGGCGGTTTCGGCGATCAGGTCGTCGGCGACGTTCTTGCTGGTGCCGCGCGAGATCTCCGGGCACACGGACCGGACCCAGGCCGGGGTGATCTCGATGCCCGGTGCCCACGCGGCGCGGGCGTCGGCCAGGTAATCCCCGCGCAGCTTGCGCGCGGGCTTCGCGGCGGGCTTGCGGGCCGGACGGCGACGCGGCCGGGCGACCGGTGCCTGCGTCTCCCCCGCCTTGTTCTCCGCCGGAGCAGGCTCGGCGGCTGAGGCGTCGGCGGTGGGCTGGCCCGTGAACGCGGTGCCGGCGGCGGCCATGACGGCCTCGGTGAGCTTGTCCCGCAGCACCGGAGCGGTCTCCGCCGCGAGGAACACCAGCACCGGCGGAACCGAGTGCAGCACCACCCCGGCCACGTCGAAGTGCGTCCAGGACTTCCAGGTGTTCATGACGTAGGTGGCCAGGAACGCGAACCACTTCGTCCGGTGCGCCCACCGGCCGGTGTCGACCTGGTACCGGGCGGTCACCTGCTCTGCCCGCAGGACCGCCACGAGTACAAGCGACACCATCGGGTCCAGCAGCCACCCGGCGAGCCAGCCGAGCGACCAGGTGGCCGCGCCGCCGGCGGCGAAGGACTGGACGTTGACCATCGTGAACGCCAAGCCGAGGAAGATCCCGAGCCAGATCACCGCGTCGATCTGCGTGCGGACCTTCTCCACCCGCAGCGCCACCACGTCCGGGTGGTTAGCCAGCCGCCGGACCTGCGCGGCGGTGGCCGCGTCCTGCGCGAGCTTGTCGGCCTCGGACAGCGGCTGGTGCCGGGCGTCGGTCGGGGTGAGTGCGGTGGTGGTCATCGACGGCCTCCCCGGGTGGTGTGGACGATTTCGGTGATGGCCATCAGCCGCACGATCGTGGCGGCGGCCAGCAGCGCCGGGACGACCAGCGCGATCCAGGTGGCGGTGGTGTCCTGGATCTTCACGATCACCAGCCACTGGACGAACGCGATGATCGCCGTGGCCATGACCAGGCGGATCGTGTTGCCGGTCATGCGGGTGATCTCGCGGACGCCCTTCTGCGCCCTTACCGCGGACTTGCGGCCGGAGCGCCACACGGCAAAGACGCCGACCAGCGCGAGACCGCCGAGGACCATCAGCACCTGCGTGGACATGTCAGGCCACCTCCGGGACGTCGAAGAGGTCGGATTGGCCGGGTGCCTGCCAGTCCCCGCCGTGCCACACCGCGTCCAGCGCGATGCCGTGTTCGGCGCGGATGATCGGCTCGGCTTCGGCGAGCCAGGCGCGGCGTTCGACGGCCGGGGCCTTGGCCCACGACCGGCCGGCGGTGTGGTAGCGGCGGATCGCCAAACGCTCGATCGCGCGGGGAGTCAGGGTGCTTACCATGGGAGACCTCTCCGAGTAGCTACCTGCGTGGTGGTTGTTGGCGAGACCCGACGCGGCGTGCGCGTTCTTGGCGGGATGAGCCGCCGTGTCGGGGCTGAATGTGGAGATGACGAGTCGGACCGTCATGCGGCCTCCCCGCTCTCCGCCGTCTCGGCCGTGTCGAGCCGGAACGGCAGGACCCGCAGCGCCGCGCGGCTGGTGCGCCGGCGAGTGCGGTGGGCGTGCTGCGGGTCGGTGAACGCGTACCGGGTGCGGACCTCGGCCACGGCGGTCGCGGCGGTCAACTCCTGGTCGACCTCGGCGATCAGCGCGTCGATGGCGGACTCGTCCAGACCGTCCGGGCAGTGCCCGTGAGCAGCGGAGACGCCGTCAACAGCGGCACGGACAACGCGGTTGGTGATGTGTGCGGACTTCATGAGGAGCCTTTCGATTGAGTGCCTTGCTGCGCCTTAGCGCACCTTATGGCACTCGGGTAAGTCAAGGTCGCACGTGTGGCGCATTAGGGTGATGTTGGTTTTCCGCGTACCCTGGCGAGATGCCTATCGATCAGCAGGGAGCGCAGCCGCTAGGCGCACAGATCAGGGATGACCTGGTCCGACGCATCCGAGCGGGCGAGTTCGCGCTCGGGGAGAAGATCCCGTCGCTCAAGGCGTTGGCCGGGACGTACAACGTCGCGGAGCTGACCGTCCACAACGCCATCCGGGAGCTGCAGCACGCCGGCGTGCTCGAGTCCGCCGCCGGGCGAGGCACGTTCGTCCGGAGCCTCCCGGATGAGAGCGCGCCCGCCGATGACGTCGCCGCTCTCCGAGCGGAGGTTGCCGACCTCCGCCGGCGGGTAGAGGAGCTTGAGAAGCGGTCGTGATGTCCGGCCGCTCGGTCCGTGGTTCGTGATCATGGAGCTAGCTTCACCCGTGAGCACCACCACCGTCCAAGGCCGGACAGTCCTAACGCCGCTCCTGCATGACAGCCAGGCATAACCGCAGGTCAAGCACCGCCTAGTCCGCCCGATCGCAGCCGAAAAAGATCGAAACGAAGGGACTTTCTTCAGTGGAAGCAGACCAGCCGTGGCTCTCGCCGAGGTCGACAACCGAGGTCGAACTGAACACCGGGCTGCTTGCCGATGTCCTGAAGGAGTACCGGAAGGCCAACGGGCTCAACCAGGCCGACCTTGCCCAGATCCTCAACATGGACCAGTCGTACATCTCGAAGATCGAGACCGGCCAACGGCAGGTCCGAGACCTGGACACGCTGCTGCGGGTTGCCAACCAGCTCAGCATCTCCCCCGCGCGCCTCGGGTTGTCCAAGGAGCTGCTTCAGCCGGTCGCTCCTCCGTCAACGTCCGCGCTGGTCAACGAGGTCGACCCGGTCGCGGTGAGCCAAGAGGAATGGCGCCGGATGCGGCGTGAGCTCAACGGCCGCCGGCGCGAGCTCGCCGAGGCGGCCGCGTCGCTCTACAGGCCGGAAGCGCGCATCGGCAAGGCCCCGCTGATCGCCCGCCGCGAGTGGATGCCGCCGGCACCGGTGCGCCTGGAAGACATCAAACTTGAGTGGTCGGACCACCGGGTCCCGATCACGGTCACCGGCACCGAACCCGAAGCAGACAAGGCGTTGCCGCTCCGCGCGCCTGGACGCCGCTTCGAGCGCTACACGTCTGCGATCAAGTACCTGGACCCGCCGTCACTGTTCGAGAACCGCACGAGCTACCGGCTGTTGGACGTCGACCTGACGCCGTCGAACGAGCGGATGACGTTCGGCCTGGCGACGTACTTCGACAAGCTCGACCTGTCCGAGGCCATCGCGCACGAGCTGGCCGTCGCGCAGGCCCCGAACCGGAAGATGCCGCGTGCGGACTGGGCGGAACTCCCGCTGCGCGGCTTGATCGGGGATCCGTTCGACCTGGAGCGGCGGCCGGTCATGCCCGCGATCGAGACGCTGACGCTTCGCCGCCAGCGCGATACCGGCAAGGCGACGTTCCTTCTGCATTGGCGCGACCCGGCCAAGGTGGCGACGGCCGCAGGCATCTACGGCCTCATCTCGGCCGGCGAGTTCCAGCCGTCTTCTGTGGCAGCCTGGGACAAGGAGAACGACTTCGACCTGTGGCGCAGCATGGTCCGGGAGTACTCCGAGGAGATCCTCGGCGAGCCGGAGCGGGACGGCAGCCAAGGCGAGCCGCTCGATTACGAGAACTGGTCGCTGTACCGGAACCTCCAGGCCGCACGCGAGGAAGACCGCGTCACCGCCTACTGCCTCGGCATTGGCCTGGACACCCTGACTCTTACAGCGACGGTTTTGACAGTCGTCGTGATGGACGATGACGTGTTTGATGACCTGTTTGGCGACGCCGTCGACGTTAACGCCGAAGGTGTTCTAGTAACCGCCTCTGAGTCGTCATCGGTTTCCGAGGGTGTTCCCTTTACGGAAGAGAGCGTGAGTCGGCTTCTAACACAGGAACCGATGGCCTCACCTGGCGCATGCATCTTGGATCGAGCCTGGCGATTTAAGACACATATCCTTGGAATTTGACAAACACTAGGATATTCAAATGACCGAAAGCCCCGATCCCGAAGTCGACACGGAATCACAAGACTCAGAGATTCCCGACAGTACACCTGAAGGGGAAGCAAAAGAAGCATCTCCACTTCTCCCAAAGAGGAACAGGACGTGGTGGTGGCAAAGGCCGACACTTCGTTCAATCGAACGCGACTACTTCGAACGGTCCATTGATCGC
The DNA here is from genome assembly GCF_053601215.1 of Amycolatopsis sp. NPDC004772. NCBI lineage: Bacteria > Bacillati > Actinomycetota > Actinomycetes > Pseudonocardiales > Pseudonocardiaceae > Amycolatopsis > Amycolatopsis sp. NPDC004772. The sequence continues at coordinate 141,692 of NZ_JBSGBK010000006.1, read as the reverse complement.
GAAAGCGCTAGAGATACTCGCGAAAACGAGCGAACGCGACTTCCTGCAGAAGAAGAAGTACACCTAGGCGCACTCGTTCTAGTAGAAGCATTCACACCTTCGACTGTCGCAAACCTCTACCGCGCACTGGAGGACCCGGAGAAATTTCAGAAGCATACCAGCATCGATCCCCAGGAAGAGCTTCTACGGAACAGACGCGGAAAGCGCGGCGGGTGGCAGAACCTAGGCTACGTAAGACGTCCCGGGAAGTTCTCGCTCGGCGGCAGCATAGACGAGAAGCTACCGAAATTCGTGGATGCCGCTTGGCTACAACTTCATTACCTGACGCCGTCATTGGCGGTCGTGGTGTCCACCTTTACAATAACACCCGAACATGGCGACCTATCCGGCCTCTTGCGCGCAGATTACCACTCCGACAATAGCCAGATGCAAATCAAGGCCTTCGGCTTTGCCGGCGGACTCCGAACAAGGATTCCTTGGTCACGCCCTCGCGTATATTCACCTGTCGGATTGCGGTACCCTAGCGCCTACTCTAGAAAAAAAGCAGTCAATCACCTAATTGACGGCTACGAGCAGGCGTGTCACGAATGGCTAGCGCGCCGATATAGCGGTCGATTTGCCAAACTTCCCGTAAGCGCACGACCGATCGTTCGCACCTTCTTTACAAAGAATGAAGCTCCATACAGCGGAGACCAGCAATGGTTCACAGCGATAAATCTAGACGAATCATTTGACACCTGGGAGTCATACGACCCGCCCGGATGGTATTTAACGGATAGAGGGTCAAATGAAGACGGGCGAGCGAGTCGATTCACGATTGCAGCACGAAGAAGCGACCTTTTAGAAAGCAGCAGAAACAGTGAAGACACCATATGGGTCCTGACACAGAAGTTATATGACGAGCAAGCCGGCCTGATTGCACGACTAGGCTCCCTCGCTCTACTCGACATATACGGGGATCGCCTGAGCGAAATCCGCGATCAGTCTCAAGTGCGGTCACGACCTCGACGACCAGTGCAGGAGGCAAAAGACCTAGATTCTTACCTTATTGGAGACGGGCTCGATGCCGCGACCGTAGCCGAAGATCTAGCATCGGCTGCGAAGGACTTACAGCGGTTCCGTTGGGACACTGCCGAGTACCGTGAGAAGCACTACAGCAGGTTGCGACGGCCAGAGCCAACTGAGCCGAGGGACTTTCTTCCGAGCCTCAGCAAGCTTATTCAGGAGCGCGCAAGCCGCCTTAAAATTGACACGGTCGCGATAACAGGAAACTTCAGAGCGTCGGCGGAACTTCGTCAAGCCATCACTAACGCTCGACTCCAGCGAGTCGCCGCCATCCTCGCAGTGCTTGCCACCATCGCAGCAGTCATCGCCCTATTCGTCAATTGACCCACTTGACGACCCCTCGCATCAATGACATTTAGAGACTCCGCAGGTAAGGTCGGTTAGAGTGTCCATTAAATCCGTCCAGCACTCGATGGCGACATACGCGGAGTCACCTAACGCTGATTAGCGCGATCGATATCGACCAACAGGGCGTTCATTCTTTAGCCAGAGATCCCAGCGGGACAACCCAACATGATTTCACGTCGGAGAACTCTGAGATTCGCTCGAAATCGGAATCGTAGTGCATGACCGTCAGATCGTTATTCCTCGCAACAGCCGAGATTATGAGATCAGGAACCTTAGGGCCCCTATGCTGACTCTTGCTGGCAAGAGCCGTTTGGATTCGAAGCGCCGCCTGCCAGTCTTCTTCCGTCGAGTCGACATACTCAAGAATCGTCGCTCGCTGCAGGCGCAGCTTCTCATAGTCGCTAGAGTTTTTGGCTGAGTAGAGAGCCTCAACCTCGATTGCCCCACAGGTACACAAGCGCCTGGCATTGAGCAACGGCACAAGGACAGCGGCAACCTCCGGCAACTTAATCCGATTCATTGCACTGTTGTCGATCATGTATTTCTCGTCAGTCACGCCCGCCACGCCTCTGCCTGAACCCTATCCAACTCCTCAATATCCTGATTGCCCATGAATTGCAGGAACTCGTCCATCACCCTCTTGCGCACTACTTCACGTAGTGCCGCATTGACGGTATCCTTCTTGTTCTTCGTTCCGAGGATCTCCTGAGCTTCCGACAGGGTTGATTCATCGATATTGTCCACATTTGTAGACATCTTTACAATCACCTCCTACGGCTTATCGCCAGGATAAAACTTGTCGTGGCACCTATCGCAGGCTCCACCCGTCATTATGAAGGTGTCAATTCGGACTACTAAGGGATTAAGTTTTGAGACTAGTCGTCGGCATACATCACAGGAATTGTCTTCGATGTATGGAAGCCTCCAGGCGCCGGACTTGAACTTCGCCGCCATTCGCATTTGACACTCATTGCATAGCCAATGACCACTGCCCAGAAGGAGGAACCAGGTTTGATTAGGTCTAGCGATAAGGTGCCCACAGCGGTCACCTTTGCTCAATTCTGCATCTAGCAGGCGATTTCCCCAAGCAAGGAACTCCTCGTCTTCAACTTTAGGCATCCCGGCCATCGTTATATCCATAGATTCACGAGTCCGGACAACCGCCGCCATAAACAAATCTTCGAGCGACTTGCCGTTTACGGATTCGTTGAATCTATCAACGAGCGGAGCGATGTTCTCGTCTGCCGCCGGACATGTTGCCCTATGGTCAAAGACGAAGTTGTGCAGATCCTTACCGTCAGCCGCGATGACATCCGCGACCGCGCCGCAACCTTCACACGAGCCCGAAAGCATCGCATCCCTACGAAGCCGCAACGCGTACTCAAGTTGAGGTTCCGCACCTGGCGGGATCGGTGGCACTATCACCAGGACGTCGCCGATCGCCCAGAACTCACCCTGCCCACTGACGGAGACGTACCGAGGCTCTTCGCCTGTCGCATACGCCTCAGCGAGCTTCGCCCGGGCGTCCGCACTTCCCATGCAACATCCTCTCGCCAGCTACACAGCCGCCTCTAAGCGTCAATCATCCCACGCACTCCACAGTGATGTAAGTCACAAGTAACCGTCTCGTGACCTTGTGTCACGCAAGAGCCCTGCCGGTTGGCCCCGCGAGCCCACCTTCACTCGCCGGCGAGTCTCGCACGTGCGATGAGTACGCACCCGCTCCGTCTTCAGTCTCAATCTTAGTCTCATTCGCCCCGGTCCATCCGAGTCTGCCGACCGCCCCAGGAGGGCTTTGACCTGGGATTTTACGTCTGGCGACACGTCGCGTACGGCCGTGTGCAGACTTGGAAAGCGTGTTGGGTTCACGCCCTCGCAGGTTCGAATCCTGTATCCTCCGCCGGTTGATCAGACGGACGCCGGGCCGGCCTTTCACGGGCCGCCCGGCGTTTCGTCGTCTCGGCCCCCGTCGGCCGCTCGCGCGACCCACCGTGGGTATGTCCGGGACACAGTTGCGCGGCACTTTCGGCCCACCGGAACGTGAAATGCCTTCGGTGCTGGGAATTTCTGCGCCTGTACGGGGAGTTACGAACAGGGCTGACCGCAAGCGGTTACTCCGGTCGCGCTAGTCTCACCAGCACCTCGCCCGCCCCTGTCGAGAAAGGCCAGCAGTGGCACTGAAACCGCTCTGACCTGGGGTAGCGCTGGCCAGCGACTTCAAGGTGCGGTACTGGCGTCGGGACGACCCCCGCACAGACCGTGATCGGCCCGGCCCCGGACGTTCCCACGTCCGGGGCCTTGCTGATTCCGGGCCCGCGATCACTCGGCAAAGTCTGATGATCACGCTGAGTCGCTGGATCTGTTTCAATGGAATCCGTCCCCCGTACGACACCAGATTTCGAGGAGTAGAGGCCCGATGGCCGGAGTCGAAGAGATCCGCGCTGGCATCGCGCTCGCCAACGAGAAGGCGTCCGCGAGCATCGCCGCCCTGCAGCAGGCAGCGCAGTCTCTCGAAGAAGCCCAGCAGTCGCTCGCACAGGCGACGCAGGGGAGCAGCCAGCACGAAGTGAGCCAGGCGCACGGACTCCTTGCGGAGGCCCTGCAAGGCATCAACGGCTTGCAGAGCACCGTCCAAGCAAGCATTTCCTCCGCCGACTCCTACTCGGCGCGTCTGTAAGCCGGATGACGCTCGCCGAACTCCACCAGCTGCTCACCGCTGCCGTGACCGGGCTCGCCGACGCGCGCGCCCACTCCGAACGGGCCACAAGCCTGCTCGGAGAAGCCCGGCAAGCTCTCGTGGATGCCCAGGCCAAGGCCGATCCCTGGCTTCCGTTGCAGTACGCACAGGCCGGCGAGGGGCTGGACCAGCTCCTCGTCCGCCTGCACGCTGCCGAAGATCTGGTGAGCGGATACCGGTCGCGCCTGTAATCCTTTTCCGGGGACACCTTTTCTTGGGGACGCCGATGGCCAACAAGTCAGCCGAGCAACGCAACCGGGTCGAGACCGCGCTCGACCGGGTCCGCCACCAGATCGGATTGGTGCTGGGCGCGGCGGCCGGCGCGCGCCAAGCCGCGGAGGCCGACCTCGCCAAGCTCCAGCTCGAGCAGGACATCGTCAAGGTCGGCATGAACCACGCCAGTGCCGAACAGCAGAATGAGTGGTCACGCCATCCCGCCGCGCACGAAGTGTTCGGCGCGCTCGGGACGGTGCGAAGCGCTTTCTACACCGACTGGAGCCAAGGCCCCGCGACCCTGCGGGAACTGGTCGCGCAGAACGCACCCGGCCCGGCCGGGCTGCCACCGGGCGACTGGCTCGGCACGGTCGGGCACAACCCCGGCCTGACGTCGCCCGGGCTGTGGCGCGTCGGCTCGGCGACCGCCGCCGGCGGGGACGCGACCCGCACGTTCGACGTCGCCGTCCCGCTGCTCGACGAGTCGCACCTGGCGATCACGTCGGCGCCGAAGACCCGGCCGGTGATCGACGGTATCGTGCAGAACCTGCTGGTCCGCGTGCTTTCGACGTTCGAGCCCGGCGCGGTCCGCGTGCACCTGTGGGATATCGGGCAGCTGACGGCGATCCTGCCCGACCTCTACCCGCTCAGCCACACCAGCGCGCTCTCGCTGTACGACCCCGGCCGGCTCGAAGACCTCCTCGACGAGCTGGCCGGCCACATCCGCCGCATCCACGCCAGCTGCATGTCCGCCGGCTTCACGTCGCTGCGGGAAATGCGGCAGCACAACCAGCAGCGGGGCGAGCCGTACCGCATCGTCGTCCTCTACGGCAACGGCGAGACCCTCGAGCCGGAACGCGCCCGCGACCTCAAGCGCGTCGCGAGCGGCGCGCTGGCCGCGGGCATCTGCCTGATCATGGTCGACGTGCCGACGGCGGTGAGCGCACCCGTCGAGACGCTGAGCCTGCTCGACGAGAGGCACGCGATCAGCAGCATGACCGGCACCGACCTGGTCGTCGACCTCGAAGCCGCGATGCCGTCCGCGCAGGTGATCCGGGCCGTCGACAAGATCGCCAAGGCGCTGATCGCCAAGCAGGGCGGGCCACGGTCGTTCGACGACCTCCTGCCCGCGGAGCTCGGACAAGAGAACTCGGCACGCGAGCTGCGCGCCCCTGTCGGGTTCTTCGAAGGCGAGCCGGTCGAGGTCGTGATCGGCGACGCGAGCCCGCACGCCCTGATCGGCGGCCCCTCCGGTTCGGGCAAGACGAACTTCCTGTACGCGCTGCTCGGCAGCCTCGCGGCGCGGTACACGCCCGCCGAGCTGGCGCTGTACCTGCTGGACTTCAAGGAAGGCGTCTCGTTCGCCGGTCTGGCGCCGGGCCGCAAGGACGCGAGCTGGCTGCCGCACGCGCGGCTCGTCGGCGTCAACGTCAACACCGACCGCGAGTTCGGCCTGGCGCTGCTGCGGTTCCTGGCCGACGAGCTGCGCCGCCGGTCCGCCGCCGCGAAGGAACACGAGGTCACCAACCTGGCCGACCTGCGCGACGCCGATCCGGGCGGGCAGTGGCCGCGGATCGTCGCGGTGATCGACGAGTTCCAGTACCTGTTCGCCGGCCGGGACCAGGTGACGGCGACGGCGACGCAGCTGCTGGAGGACATCGCGCGGCGCGGCCGCTCGCAGGGCATCCACCTGGTGCTGGCCAGTCAGGACGTCGCCGGCATCGAGGCGTTCTGGGGCAAGCCGGCGGTGTTCGAGCAGTGCACGCTGCGGATCGCCATGCCGAAGGCGCGGCGCGTGCTGGCCGAAACGAACAACGCGGCGGTGTCGGCGCCGAAGTGGCACGCGGTGATCAACCACGACTCCGGCGTCGCGCACGGCAACCAGCTGGCCCACATCCCAGACGCGAGCAGCAAGAACGTGTTCGTCCGGCTGCAGCACCGGCTGTGGGAGGAGTACGCGGGCCACTTTCCGCGGCCGCGCCTGTTCGACGGCGCGCACCAGCCGGTCCTGGAACGGTTCCCGGCGTACCTGGACCTCAAGCCCGGCACGAAACCGCGGGCCCTGCTCGGCCAGTCGATCGACGTGACCGAAACGGCGTGCGGCGTCGACCTCCCCCGGGCCCCGGGCCGCAACGTCGCGGTGCTCGGCTCGGCGACCGCCGAGGCACTGTCCATCATGGACTCGGCGGCGCGGTCGCTGGCCCGGCAGTACGAACCCGGCGAAGTCGAGTTCATCCTGAGCTGCCCGATCGAAGCGTGCGCCGACGCGGCGATGGAGCTGACCGAGCGCCTGCGTGCGGACCATGCGGCGTCCCTGGTCGACGACCTGACCGGCGTCCTGGAGTCGCTGACCGGCTCGATGTCGGGCGGCGCGAAGGTGCTGCTGCTGTACGGCGTCGACGCGGCTTTGCCGGTGCTGGAAGCGAAAGCCGTCGGTCAGCTGAAGAGCGGCCTCGACCACCTGCGGGTGGTGCTCAAACAGGGGCCGGGTCACGGCATCCACACGATCGGCTGGTGGCGCAGCATCGCCCGGCTCAAGGACACGCTGGGCTTCGGCGGCACGGACGACATCGGCACCTGGGCGGCGCTCGACGTCCAGGGCAACGAGCTGTCCCCGTTCGCGGCGGGCCAGGTCGTGCACTGGTCGCCACGGCCGGGCCGCGCGTTGTTCTTCGACCGCACGACGCACGGCGCACCCGAAGTGATCATCCCGTTCCAGCGTCCGGAGAACGACCGATGACCGACGACGCCACCGCGGCCATGCGGTACAAGGAGATCATCGCCCTCTCCCGGGGTTCGGCGGAGAACCTGCGCGAGTGGGAACTGGCGCGCGCCGAGGCCCTGGAGACGGAGATCGAGGCGGCCACGACGGCGATCGAAGTGGCCACCGAGCGCGAAGCGAGGGCGGCCGAGCGCGCCACGCGCTGGTGGAAGATGGCGCTGCACAACATCCAGGGCTTGACGTGGCTCGCCCCGGGCGACGACCCGCGCCCGGTGTCGACGGCCCGCGCGGCGTACCTGGAGCGGTACCTCGAGGAGGTCAAGCCGAGCTACCAGGAGCTGGTGCAGGCGGTGTTGGCATTGGGCTGGCGAGCCAAGCGGGCGGCGGCCAAGCAGCGCGGGGAGCCGCCTGCTTGACGGATAACGTCAGGCTGGCGGCCATGAGGCTGACGAGCACGACGGTGAGCATCAGCCAGAGCAGCAGATCGGTGGCGCTGCCCGAGCGCGCGGCCGGCACCATCACCGGGCTAGACATCGAACACCGTGTCGTAGGGATCGTCGTCGTCCGCCGGAGCCGGCCTGCGCGGCGCTGCCTTCGGGACCGGAGCGGCCGCCGGTTCCGGGGTGGCTCCCCTCCCGGCGGCGACGGCTTCCCGGATGGCCGCGGTGATGGTCCGGCTCAGCGTGACGGCGTCGAACCGCATGGCTTCGGGCGCGAGCCGTACTTCGCTGACGACCCCGCCGGGCCCGGCGAGCACGGTGACGGACCGGTCGGCTGATGTGACGGTGGCGTGGTCGCTCCCCGCGATGGCCGCCAGGACGCGCTGGTTCTCGGCCTTGCGGTCTTCGATCCGGCGGAGCTGCCAGCGCATTTCCTCGATCAGCTGCGCGTTGTCGGTCATGCGAGTCTCCCCGGCTGGTGCGGCGTGAAGACGAACTCGTAGTACTTCCCGACCCGGTGATCGATCAGCGAGTACCCCCGGCTGTACGAGACCTGGATCAGGTCCTCGCGGGCAAGCCCGATTTCCATCTTCCGGATGTACACCTGGTTCCGGCCGTCGAGCTGCGCGGCCAGGCGGGCCATCTGCTCTTCGCGCGACTTCGTCGAACGAAGTGCGCGGAAGATCGTCAACGTCAGACCGGCAAGGACCACCACGCCCATCAGGACGAGGAAGGCCATCCGCATGGCCGGCGACTCGGATGAACCGGCGGCCACCGTGCTGATCACGGCGTTTCCCCGCTGCGCAGGCTCCACGCCACCTTCGCGGTCGCCTCGGCCACCGCGGGCCAGGCGTCCTCGGACTCCGCGACCACCGACAGGATCACCACGGACCGGCCGTCCGGTAGCGGGATCTGGTACTCGGCCTTGATCTGGGTGCGCACGTCCCGTTCGGGAACGTGGAACTCGCCACCGCTGATCGCCACGATGGCCGGGCCGATCGGCAGCCGGACCGGCTGGACGACCGCCCGCTTGTGGCGGCCGCGGTACTCCTCGGCCAACGCCGCCACGACGGCGTCCCGGTTGCCGGGTGCGGTGTCCGGCCACTGCGCCACGCCGAGCGTCAGGGTCGCGACGTCGCCCTTGCGCCGGCCGACCGCAAACTTGCCGAACACGCGGATGCCGTTGGCCTGCATGGTCGGGACCAGCGCCATCAGGTAGCTGCCGAACTCCTCGACCGACTTCCCGGCGCCGCCGGCCACGTTCTCGGCCACGGTCCAAGCGTGGCCGCGGTTCATCTTGTCGTCGGCGCCGATCGGCATACCTGCGAACCCGGGTGGAAGATCGAGCTGAAGCGGCATCAGTTCCACACCTCGTCTTCCGCGCGCTGACGCCGTCGCTCCGGCGCGTTGTCAGCCTGCATCCCGGCATCGACCGCATTGCCCACCGCGACCGCAGCCCACGGGGCGGGACCCAGGACGATCGTCCCGGCGACGACGGCCGCCTGGCCCATGTCCTTCGGCACCCAGTAGTTCTGGAAGTCGTCCCACGGGCTCTCGAAGTCCTTGCGGCCCGCAATCTCGCCGATCCCCTGGTTCGCGAGAAAGCCGTAGGTCGCCACCTTGATCGCGGCGTCGGGAAGCACATCCGCGGCCCCGACCAGTGACGTGACCGCGCCCGCCACATCGAAAATCAACGTCTCGGTCGACACATCGGCCCCGGCCGTTTTGGCCAGGCCATGGCCGCTGAGCGCCGCAAGCCCCAGCCCGGTGGCGACGCCGCTCGCAACCACGTCGGCCGGGGGCGGCAGGACATCGCTCATGACGCCGAGGCCGTTGCCGATGTCGCCGACCACGTCCGAGAGCTTGGAGATCAGCTCCGCGTGGTCCTGGACGAAGTTCCACGCCTCGTCGAACCCGTCCGCGAGGGTGTTCGACAAGTCGACAAGTGCCCCGCCGACCGCGTCACCGAGTTTGTCGAGGAGGTCCGGCTCGTCCGGGGCGAGCTCCTTGGCCTTCCGCAGCAGCTCCGCGACCCGGGCCGCGGCGTCCTGGTGTTCCTGCTGGAGCTGCTTCGCCGCGTCTTGGACGTTCTGGCAGCCGTCGATGGCCGTCCGGAGTTGCTGGCCGGCGTTGTCCAGGAGGCGCTGGGCGATCTGCAGAGACTGCTGATCCGGGAACGTCCGGTTCGCCAGGGCCAGGTCCGGATTCGCCCGCGTCTGCTCGGCCGCCCGGGCCGCCGCTTCCGCTCTGGCCTCCAGGTCGGCTGCGCGTTTCTGAAGGTCGCCGAGGGTTTGCGCCCAGCCTTCGAGCGCGTCGGCGGCTCGGCTCATCGACTTGGCGGCACCGTCGAGGTACTCCGGCAGCGGGCCGACGCGCCGGGCGAAGGCCTCGCTCGCCTCGCCCTGCCAGACGCCCTGCTTCCGGACGATCCGGCGGAGCGAGTCGTCGGCCTCGGTCAGGTCGTCGGCGACCGCGCGGTACTTGCCGGCCAGGTCGGCGCTGCCGTCGAGGTCGCCGGGCGCCGGGTCGAAGCCCAGGGCCGGGAAGTCGCGGGCGCTCACCGGTCGAGGCCGTTCAGGAGGTCGGTGATGCCGCCGGTCGCGCCGCCACCGGGCGGGCGGTCGCCGCGCTTCGCCGGGTCATCGGGCTCGGCCAGCCGGTCAATGCCCGGCACCCCGCCCGTCACGCCGCCACCCACCGGACCGTCACCGCGCCCCGCCGGGCCACCAGGCTCCGCCAGCCGACCAATGCCCGTCACGCCGCCACCGACCGGCGCTTCACCCGGCTCAGTGACCGAATCAGTCCGCCCGGCCGGCCCCTCGCGGCCCGTCTTCGACGTGAGATCGCCGATCCCACCCGCCGGTCCCTCGGCCAGGTCGCCGATCCCCGGCACTCCACCGGTGTACCCGCCGCCCACCGGCCCCTCGGCCGGCTGCGCGATCCGCGGGTGATTCCCCTTCACCCCGCCCGTGGGGTCCCCACCAGGGGGATCACCTCCGAACACCGCCGAGCCGAACTTGGCCAGCTCACCGCCGAACTGGGCCTCGATCTGCTCGTACTTCTGCTTCGCCGCCTTCAGCCGCTCGGTCACCTCCGAAGCCGCCTCGCCGAGGCGGGCGATGCCGAAGCGCCAGGCCTCCTCGAACTCGACGCCGGCTTTGTCCAGCTCCGCCGTTCCCAGTGCGCCGAACGCCCCGCCGCCGCCCAGCTTCTTGTTGGCGCTCGACATGCGATCTGCCGCCGTGTCGAGGTCGCCGATGAGCTTGCCCAGCTCCTCGACCTTCACCGCATACCCGTCCACGCCACCCCTCCCCTTGTGGTGCCTTCAACCGTAAGACGGCCGTCAACGCTCCGCGGTTCCTCGGTCACCCATCGGAGTGGCGAAAACGAGAAAGGCCACCTCCGGGCAATGCGCCCGGAGGTGGCCTCGTCGCGAACAGACCTACTTCACGAAAACCTGCTCCAACCAGTCGAGGAAGTCGTAGAACGCGTCCTCCAACGGGTTGCCCGCGCCCGGCCGGAACCGGATCACCTGCGGGTCGTGGTCGCTGGCCTGGTCGGCGAATTCCGCGTTGATGTGGACGACGTCGTAGTCCACCCCGCGCGGCGCCCGCGACGCCAGGATGTGGTCCAGCACCTGGGATTGCCCCTCGAACACGTAGCTGTACCGCTCGGCCTCCGGCACCGACGCGATCAAGTCCTTCAGCGCGCCACCCGCGGTCAGCGTCTGGACCGCCGGCGAGAACGGGTAGTCGTTCAGGTCGCCCGCCACCACGATGTTCGCGTTGCGATCGGCTGCCAGCAACGAATCGACGAACCCGCGCAGCACCGTCGCCTGCTTCGCCCGCTGGATCTCGGAACTGCGCGTCGGCGGCTGGAAGCGGCCGTGCGTCGGCTGGTCGCCGCCCTTCGAGTTGAAGTGGTTGGCGATGACGAACACCGTGCGGCCCTTGAAGACGAACTCGCCGGCCAGGGGCTTGCGGCTGGTCGTCCAGGCTTCATTGGCGGGGTCGACGCGGCCCGGCGACGCCGTCAGGTGCGCCTTGCCGTGCTCCCGGACGACCCCGACCGCCGTCGTCGACGTCCCACCCGGACGGTCCACAAAGGACACGCGAGCCGGGTTGAACAGGAACGCCACCCGGATGTTGCCGCCCGGCTGGCCGCCGTCCTGGTCGTTGACCGGGTCGATCGAACGCCACTGGTAGCGCGGGCCGCCCTTGGCCACGATCGCGTCGGTGAACTTCTGCAGCGTCTGGTCGGCGGCGACGGTGCCGTCGTCGGTCGCGCCCGTGTTGTCCTGGATCTCCTCCAGGTTCACGATGTCCGGCGTCGCCAGGTGCGTCACGATCGCCTCGCCGAGCCGGTCGTACTTCGCCTGCGGGTCGCCGGGCGCCAGGTTCTCGACGTTGTACGTCGCGACGGCGAGCTCGCCGGTCCGCTGCTTGCGCGTGGTCTCGCCCTGCAGCCCGTTGTCCTTTTCGGTCCCGAGCACACTCGCGAACAGCGTGTAGCCGCCGAAGTCGTCGTACTCGACCGGGCCCGACGTGACGCCGGTCAGCACGTCGCCGACGTTGAGCTTCGGGAACGGCCGCTCGGCGAACGGGATCAGCGACGAAACCTTCAGCACGCCGCTGTTGAGCTGGTCGTACCCCAGGTAGACGCTGCCGCCTCGGACGGACTTGTGCTGGTCCGGCTTCGACGTCACGTACAGCTCGTTGAACGAGTTCGTCGGCCCGACGACCCGCGCGTCGGTGACCGAAACGATCTCGCTCTCGTGCGCTTCCCAGAAGTCCAGCGCGTACTTCGCCGGCTCCAGGGTGAGCGGCTCGATGTTGCCGCCCGGCGACGGCGCGTACGTCGCCGGCACGGTGTCCGGGTTCAGCACCGTCGGCGCCGGGAGGGCGTTCCCGTGCGAGTCGACCGTCCACTGTGCACTGCTCAGCTCGGTGAGCGACTGGAAGTTCGACGTCGCGGGCGCGTCCGGGTAGAACTCGCGGACGGTGCCGGTCGCGGTCACCGCGTCGCCGGCCGCGACCGCCGGGGTGGTCGAGCCGGTGAAGACGAACAGGCCCTCGCTGGTGCGCGGGTCGCTGTCCGGGTTCGGGTCGGTCAGCCAGAACCCGCGCTGGGAGCCGAACGTCCGGGTCGCAGTGACGACCCCGGTGACGCCGGAGACCTTCTGGTCCTTGAAGGGCGAAATGCGCGTGGTGCCCTGGATGTCGTGGATCTTCGCCGGGGTCGGCGCCGGGCCGGGGTCCCCGCCGGTCGACTCGCCCGCGGTGTTGGTCGGGGTCGGCTCGCCGGCGGTGAAGTCGGCGGCGTTGTCGTCGGTGTCGGCCAGCGCCGTGCCGCGCGCGACGGACGTCGTGTTCGACGGCGCCGCGGTCGGGTTGCCCTCGCGCACGGTCGCCGTGCCGAACCCGACGAGGTCCTTGATCCGCGCGTCGGCGGCGCAGTCGGCGGCGGTCTTGCAGGTCAGCGCGGTGGTTCCGGAGACGAGGGCGATCGTGCCGGCGGTGGCCGACATCGCGATCGCGCCGGTCGCGTCCGGCGTCGGCAGCGCGACGGTGCCGCCGGAGCCCTTGCTCTCGGCGACGAGGTAACGCCCGCCCGGCGCGACGCTGCCGGCCAGCGGCGTCACCTGCCAGGTGCTCGACGGGCTCGCCGAACCGGGCAGGTACTGGACGCTGAATCCGGCGAGGCTCGCGGCGGCGGCGCCGCGGTTGGCGAGCTCGACGAAGTCGCTGACGAGCGTTGCGCCCGAGTTGCCACCGCCGCCGTAGACCTCGGCGATGACCGCGTCGGCGCTCGGTGTGGCGAGCGCGGCCGGTGCGGCCACGCCGCCGAGCACCAGGCCCGACGCGACGGCCAGCGTGAAGGCCGCCTTGGATCTGTGGGTCTTGGTCACCCTGAGTCCCCTTTGTGCTTGAACAGTCGTGGCATAGTCCCCCGAACAAGTGAGGAGGAGGAAGACAAAGATGCAACGATTCGTAACAACTACTTTCGTCGTCACTCACTCGGCAGAGCAGGTTTCGTGATCACGCTGGTACTGGGCGGAGACGTCACTCTTCACGGCCGGCCGACGCCGTCTTTCGAGCAGCTGGAACCGCTGCTCAAGGGCGCCGACCTCCGGTTCGCCAACCTCGAAGGCCCCGTCGACGCGGCGGCGGCCGAAGCGCTGAAGTCGATCGGCATCGACGTCGTCTCGGTCGCCAACGACGCGCCCCACCCGCCGGCGAGCCTGGCGGTCCTCGACCACGCCGGAATCGCGTATTGCGGCGCCGGGCCGGATCCCGTCGCCGCACACACCCCCGCGGTGATCGAGCGATCCGGCGAAAAGGTCGCATTTCTCGCGTACACGTCACTTCGCCGCCCCTTCGCCGCGCAACCGGACCTCCCGGTGGTCGCGCAAGCGTTTGCGACGACGGCGTACCAGCCTGATCCGCACGTCGCGGAGATCCCGGGCCGCCCGCCGCTCGTCCGCACCACGCCGGTGCCCGAGCACCTGGACCGGCTGGTCGCGGACGTCAAGCGGGCCAAGAACGACCACGACCACGTCGTCGTCTCGATGCACTGGGGCCTGCCGGGCGCGGAGCTCGCCGAGTACCAGGTCACCTACGGGCGCGCGGCGATCGACGCCGGCGCCGACCTGGTGGCCGGGCACGGCTCACCCACGATCCAGGCCGTCGAGGTGCACCGGGGCCGTCCGATCCTCTACGGCCTCGGCCACCTCGCCGCCGACCGGCCGGACGGGCTGCTCGCCGGGTGCGTGTTCGGCGACGAACCGCGGCTCGAGCTGATCCCGGTCCGGCGGAACGCCGCCAACGAGTGCGAGCCGCTCGGCGGGGATGAAGCGGACCAGGTGCTGCGGTACGTCGCGGAGGTGTCGACGCTGCGTTCCTCCAAGGTGACCGTCCAGAGCGGAATCGCATCGGTATCCGTTGGCGCGTAACGGATTGCGCCCGCTCTGTGACAGCCGGACACCGGCGTGTCACCCATCCGGCGCATCTGCCTTAAATGAAGGTCAAGGGTCGGAACAACCTGCGTGAAGCGGCGGTACGGTCTGCGTGAGCCGCCGGAAAAGTGGCAAAGACCACTCCCCGACAGCTCACGGTAGGCACGACACGGGGGGAGGGAAAATGATCATGTGGGGGCTGATTGTTTTCAGCTGCGTGTTCGTGCTGGTGCTGGGGATAGCCGCGGTCGTGGACCTCAGGGACCACGACCGCGGCGAACACCGGGTCTAGCGCACCGGCTGCCTCGCCTTGTACCGGCCGAGGAGCGTGCGCGCGCCGGCCAGGGCGACCCGCCCGGCACCCTTCGCGCTCGCGGCCAGCACCGTCGTCCAGTCGAAGTAGTCGCGCCAGAGCACGATCCGGCCCGCCTCGACCTCGAACGTGCCGCACACCCAGAACTCCGCTTCCCACGCGCCGCGGCGCAGCACGTCGGTGCGCTCGGTGAGCACGACGTTGCCGTCCGCGGCGATGTGGTGGGTGCGCGCCTCGAACCCGGAGCCGTACTTGGCCATGACGCGCAGTTGCTTTTCGAACGCCGCGACGCCGCGGGCGGGCGGCAACGGCACGTTCTGGTACACGATGTCGCTCGCCACGAACGTCAGCGCCCGGTCGACGTCGAGGTCCTCGAGGGCCTCCAGGAAACCGGTCACCACTACCTTGGGTTCATCGGTCATGACCTCAGGCTACGGCTCAGCGGGGCCGGTCGCCCGCGATCGCGACGCGCTCCGCGATCCGGACGTGCGGGTGGTAGTCGTTGACCGCGTAGTGCTGCGTGGCGCGGTTGTCCCAGAACGCGACCGAGTTCGGCCGCCAGCTGAACCGGACCTGGAACTCGGGCGTGTGAGCCTGCAGGAACAGGTACCGCAGCAGCCGGTCGCTCTCGGCCCGGTCCAGACCCACGATGTGCGTGGTGAACGCCTGGTTGACGAACAGGGTGCGCCGCCCGGTCTCCGGGTGCGTCCGGACCACCGGGTGTTCCACCGGCGGGAAGCGGTCCTGCCACCGCGCCAGCAGCGCGGGATCGGAGAACCGGTCGAAGCCGGGGAGGTAGTCGTGCACCGCGGTGAGCCCGTCGATGCGGGCGCGGACGTCTTCGGGCAGGTTGTCGTAGGCCGCGGCCATGTCGGCCCACATCGTGTCGCCGCCGACGGGCGGCACCTCGATCAGCCGCAGCACCGAGCCCAGCGCCGGTTCGGGCCGCCAGGTGACGTCGGTGTGCCAGATGTTTTCGTACCCCGGCATGCTCGCGGTGCGCTCGAAGCGCGTGACCGCTTCGTCCTCGCCCCGCGCGATGAACGGGTTGGTCTCCAGCTCGCCCCAGTTCGCGGCGAACGCGCGCTGCTGCGCCGAGGTGATCCGCTGGTCGCGGAAGAAGAGCACCTTCCACTCGAGCAGCGCGTGGTTGAGCTCTTCACGCAGGTCAGAGCCGACCGGCGCGCCGAGGTCGACGCCGTCGACCTCGGCGCCGATCACCCGGCCCAGCGGGCGGAGGGCGAACAGCTCGTACGGCCTCCGCTGCGGTTCCCGGAGAATTCGGGGGCCTTCGACGATGCCATCCGCGGGCGTGACCGCCCCGCGCAGCTGAATCCGGGCAGGAACATCTACGGACATGGTTGTGCTCCAAGGGTTTTCGGGGAAATCGGACGCCGGATTCGCGTCAGGCGGGCGGCGAACCCAGGCGGCCGCGGCGCAGCAGGAGCTCCGCGATGCCTTCCCCGATCGACCGCGCGAGGGCCCGGATCGGCGTGCTTTCCGAGGTGGCGGGCATGTGTTCATGGTCGCCTTCTTCCCGATGCGCGGTCAAGACGTCCACTTGGTGGAACGCTGGCAACGCCGCAGGTCACCGCGATGCGGGCGGCTCGGGAGCATGAGGCAAGATCTTCCCCGATCGGGTGAGCGCCCTTGATGACGGAGGTCCCCATGCCGGAAGGCAGAGGCTCGCGGATCAGTGACGACCCGGGGCTGCGCCCCGGGGCCGGGGGCTTCGCCACCCGGAACCCCCAGGAGAACGGTGATCGGCTGCGCGCCGCCGCCGATTTGCTCGACCAGGCGGCAGCCGCCGACGACAAGGCCGCGGGCAGGTTCGCCGAAGCGCGCGTCGATTCGACGCCGTTCGGCATCTCGCCGCAGGCGCGTGAGCTGGCGGCGCGCTGGACCGCGGCGCTGGCGGCGCGCGAGGCCGACGCGCGCGTCCTCGGCGACGCGACGTCGGACCTGGCGGGCCGGCTGCGCATGGCGGCGGTGAGCACGCGGAGCACCGGGTTCCGGGGGCGGTTAGCGGTGGCACCATGACCGTCGAGGTCTTCGAACACCCGGCGCTGGTGTCGGCGGCTTCGCAGCTGACCCCGTTGCGCGCGGCGGCCGGCCGGCTCGGCGTCGCGGACCCGGTGGCGGCGCTGCGGCACCTCGACTGCGCACCGACGTCGATCCGCGCGTCCGCGACGGCGGTCGACACCGGCGCGCTGGGCGTGACCGCGGCACAGGCCGAGTTCCGCGCCGGCGTCGAGCGTGCCGAAAACGGCGGCAGCACCGAGGCTTTCGGTACCTGGGCGGACACAGTGGACGGTCAGTACGCCGCCGCAGCGCGGGCAGCCGCTTCGACGGCGGCGCTGGGCGCCCGCCTCGCCGACCAGCTGGACGAGCTGGCGGTGGCCGCGGCCGAGGAGGTCTGCACGCTCGCGGCCGACGCCGCGGGCCCGGTTTCGGCGGTCCTGGCCGGCGACCGCTCGGCCGATGTGGTGAGCGAGGTCAGCGCCACGTGCGCGGCGGTGATCCGGGCCGTGCAGGAGAAGATCGCGGCGCTGGCCGCGCTGGCGGCCGAACTGGAGCCGTTGACGGCCCCGGTCGTCGAACTCAGCTGAAGTGCTCGCGGGCCCAGTCCGCGAAGGGCCGCGCGGGGTGCCCGGTGACGCGGGGGACGTCCAGCGACACGGGTTCCGGGTCCTCGACGAGTGACGCCCAATGGTCCACCGCGCCGCCTGCGAATTCCGGTCCCATGAAGGAACTCAGCTGCGCTTTCGCCTCTTCCGGCGGTTGTTCTTCCCACGTGACAGGCGTTCCGAGCGCGGCACCGATGAGCCGGGCCTGGTCGGCCTGCGCGACGGCTTCCGGGCCGGTGACGAGGTAGATCTGCTTCGCGTGGTCCTCGGTGAGCGCCTTGACGGCCATGTCGGCGACGTCGCGTTCGTGGACGACCGACCGCTTTGCTTGCCCATAGGCCGCCCGGACCACGCCGGTGCCGGCCTGCTGCGCCCAGGCGAGCGCGTTGGTGGCGAGTCCGGTGACGCGGAGGAAGGTCCAGTCGTCGGTGACCTTTTCGACGGCGGCTTCGACGTCTCCCCAGACACCGCCGTCTTCGGCGGACATGGCGGAGAGGTAGACGATTTTCTTGCCCCGGAAGGGTTCCACGGCCTGTTCGATGCCGTCGGCGGTGAAGAAGGGCCAGAGCAGGTAGACGGCGTCGACGCCTTCGGCGGCTTCGGCGGGATCGGTGATGTCACCCTGGACGACGTCGACGCCCTGGGGCGCCTTCGCGGGATCACGGACGAGGACTCTGGTGGTGACGCCCGCGGCGCGGAGGCCGGCGACGACGTGCCGTCCGGTGTGGCCGGTGGCTCCGGTGACGAGAATGGTCATGCCGCCACGGTCACACTTCAAGCGCCCTTCAAGTCAAGCGGACGGCTCAGCTCATCCCGCGCCGCGTCGAGGAAGGCGACCTTCGGGCCCCTGAGGTGGTCCCAGAGCGAACCGTCGTCGACCTTCTGCCAGATGACGTGGTCCAGCGCCTTCACGTAGGCGCGGGCCAGGCCGTGCAGGTTCGAGGCGAACAGGACGTGGATCATCCGTTCGCACACCCACAGCTCGTCGACGACATCGAGAGCGGCCGTCTTCCACGATTCATCGTCGTCTTCGCGATCCTCGGCGGCCCGCTCGGCCTGCTGGGCGACGCGGATGAACTGGCGCAACAGCTCCACCTGCTCCTCACGCCGCTTCTCGACGCGCTCGGCGGCCAGCCGCCGCCGCTCACTGCGCTCGTTGCGCCGTTGCACGGTGGTCTGCACCAGGTACGAAAGGCCACCACCGAGCACCACGCCGATCAGGGACAGGACCGCGAGCCACACCTGCGTCATGCGCATTTCATAGCAAAACGCCCGGCGCCTTCGAGAGGCACCGGGCGTTCAGGAGCGGTGGCGGTGGGATTTGAACCCACGGACGGGATTAACCGTCACACGATTTCGAGTCGTGCTCCTTCGGCCGCTCGGACACGCCACCGCGAAGAACAATACCCGAGGGCCGGTGCCGGTCTCACCTGGGGTCGACCGGCCGCTCGCCGCGCAGCCTGACCTGCGCCTCCCGTACCGCGCGCGTGGCCCGGCGGCGGACGTCGGACGCCGTTGAGCGGAGCTGGGCCGAGCGCCGCTGGGCGCGGCCCGATGCCTCCAGACGGCGGTTGCCGGTCGCCATGCCGGCCTTCTCGCGAGCGCTGCCCACTGCCTGCTGGATCCGGTGCTTCATCGTCATACCGGAGGAGTACCCAAAACTCAGCGGCGCGTAGCGAAGTACGTCTCCAGCAGCCCCGCGCACTCCTCGACCAGGACGCCTCCGTGCACTTCAGGCCGGTGGTTGAGACGACGGTCACGCACGACGTCCCACAGCGACCCCACCGCGCCCGTCTTGGGCTCCCACGCCCCGAACACCAGCCGGGCGATACGGGCCAGCACCAGCGCGCCCGCGCACATCGTGCACGGCTCCAGCGTCACCGCCAGCGTGCAGCCCTCGAGCCGCCAGCCGTCGCCTGCCACCTGGGCCGCCGCGCGCAGGGCGAGGATCTCCGCGTGCGCTGTCGGGTCGCCCAGCTCGACGCGGGCGTTGCGCGCCGCCGCCAAGGGCACGCCGTCGGGGCCGAACACGACCGCCCCGATCGGCACGTCCGCGCCGGGGGCGCGCGCCGCTTCCAGCGCGGCCTCCACGGCCTCGGTGTCGGACGGGCGTCTCAGAGCTCGTCCAGGAGCTTGCCGAACTCGCTGCCGAACCCGCAGCGCTGCGCGACCATCTGCAGCTGCTCGTCCGGGTACAGGTCGACCTCGCCGACGATGACCTCCAGCTCCGGCCCGGGCAGCCCGAGATCCGCCAGGATCTCCAGGTCGCCCTCGGGCCAGACGGAGTCGTCCTCCTCGTCCGGCGGGTCGACGCGCAGGACGTCGAGGACGTCCGCCGCGATGTCGTAGTCCAGCGCCGCCGCCGCGTCCGAAAGCAGCAACGACGGCCCCCGCGGGCTCGGCCGGACGATCACGAAGAACTCGTCGTCGACCGCCAGCAGCCCGAAGCTCGCGCCGGTGGAACGTAGTTTGCCCAGTTCAGTGATCGCTGCGTCCAGCTCGGTCAACGCCCCCGGGTCGAGCGCACTGCACCGCCACCGACCGTCTTCCCGGACCACAGCCACCGCGAAGCCCGTGACCGGCTCATCCACCGCCATGCGCACACCGTATTCCGCCGGTCGGTCCGGCGCACGCACGGTGCGCCCGAAGCGCCGCATGGGGCACTATCGGGACCATGACCGGCCCCACTGACCTGCCCACCTTGCCCGGCACGCCGTTCGCCGGGCTCCTCGACGACGCGCGGGCGCTGCAAGGCCGCACGGTCGCGCTCCGGCGGGCCGTGCACCGCCACCCGGAACAGGGCCTCCACCTGCCGCGCACGCAGGCGGCGATCCGCGAGGCCCTCGACGGCCTGCCGCTCGAGATCACCGAGGGCCGGGCCACGACGTCGCTGACGGCCGTCCTGCGCGGCGCGCGGCCCGGTCCGGCGGTGCTGCTGCGCGGCGACATGGACGCGCTGCCGCTGACCGAGGAGACCGGCCTCGAGTTCGCGTCGGAGGACCCGGAGTCGATGCACGCGTGCGGGCACGACACGCACGTCGCGATGCTGGCTTCGGCGGCGCGGCTGCTCGCGGAGCGCCGGGACCAGCTGGCCGGGTCGGTCGTGTTCATGTTCCAGCCGGGCGAGGAGGGGCACCACGGCGCCCGGTTCATGATCCACGAGGGCGTGCTCGACGCGGCCGGGACGCGGGTCCAGCGCGCGTTCGGCGTGCACATCCTCGCCAACGCGCGCAGCGGGCTGCTGCAGCTGCGGCCCGGCCCGCTGATGGCGTCGGCGGACTCGTTCCACGTGCGCGTCACCGGCAAGGGCGGCCACGGCTCGGCACCGCAGCACACGATCGACCCGGTGCCGGCCGCCGCGGCGATGGTCGGGGCGCTGCACACGATGATTACCCGCCGGGTCAGCGTGTTCGACCCCGCGGTGCTCTCGGTGACCCGCATCCAGGCCGGCACGACGTCGAACATCATCCCGGAGACCGCCGAGCTCGAGGGCACCATCCGCACGCTGTCCGAGCCGACGCGCGCGCTGGTCCGGGCCGAGCTGCCGAAGGTGTGCGAGCAGGTCGGCGCGGCCTACGGCTGCCGCGTGGTCGCCGACGTCGAGCCGGGCTACCCGGTGACGGTGAACGACGACCGGATCGCCGCCGAGGTCCTGGAACTCGGCGCGGAGGTGCTCGGGCCGGAGAACGTCGAACTGCTCGCCGACCCGCTGATGGGTGCGGAGGACTTTTCCTACGTCCTGCAACGCGTCCCCGGCGCGTACGCGTTCCTCGGCGCGTGCCCGCCCGGCGTCGACCCGGCCGAAGCGGCGGCGAACCACTCGAACCGCGTGCTCTTCGACGAGGACGCGATGCCCCACGGCGTCGCCATGCTCGCCGCCTTCGCGCTCGACGCCCTCCGCTAGGGCCCGGTCCGCGACGGGCGGCCGTCCTCCAGGTGCCCGGCGAAGCGGCGGCGCCACCCCGGCGTCTCGAACGTGACGTCGTACCAGCCGTTGCTCGCCGGCACCGGGAAGTCGTGCGTGCCGCCCGGCGGGAGGGTGACGTCGTTCAGTGTGACCGGCGCCGGCCCGCTGTTGGTCACCGTGACCCGCAGCGCGGGCGTGTCGAGGAACGTGACCGCCGCGTCGAGGCCCACGCCGCCCGAAGCCTCGACGACGAAGCCGTTCGGGCCGTGGATGGCGACGTCGTACGTGCCGCCGTGCGCGACCTCGCCGGCCGTGGAGGCGCCGGGGCCGACGTCGAAGCGTTGCGACGTCCCGCCCGCGTGGTAGGCGTAGGCGGCCAGCTGCAGCGCCTGCGTCCCGTGGTTGGTCAGGTGCAGTTTGAGGGCGTTCGCCTCGGCCGTCACCCAGGCGACCGGCTGGTACGGCAGCGGGCGCGCCTTCGCTGTGCCGGGGTCCTGCACCAGCGCGGCCGGCCCCAGCCCCGGCTTCGGGAGGCGTCGCTGCGTGCGGTCGGCTTCGGCGCGCAACGCGTCCGCGTCCGGCAGCAGCGGGATGGTCGTGTCGGGCGCGCGAAAGTCGAAACAGCTGGTCAGGTCGCCGCAGATGGCCCGGCGCCAGGCCGAAATGTTCGGCTCGCGCACGCCGGTCCAGGTCTCCAGGAAGCGCAGCACCGACGTGTGGTCGAAGACCTGCGAGTTCACCCAGCCGCCGCGGCTCCACGGCGAAACGACGGTCATCGGCACCCGCGGGCCCAGCCCGATCGGGACAGGCGGCCCGGACGGCTCGCCCTTCTCCGGCCGGTGGCCCGGCAGGTACTCGCCGGGCGTGCCGGGCGGCGGCGTCGGCGGGACGACGTGGTCGAAGAAGCCGTCGTTTTCGTCGTAGTTGATGAAGACGACGGTCGATTCCCACAGCTCCGGCTTGTCCCACAACGCCTTCAGCATGCGCTGGAGGTAGGCGGCGCCGTCGACCGGCCGCGCGGCCGGGTGCTCGCAGTAGCCGTACGGGGCCACCACCCACGACACGGCAGGCAGCGTGCCGGCCGCGCAGTCGGCGAGGAACTCGGCCAGCACGTGGTCGAGGTCCTTGCCCTTCCCCGAGTCGGGCAGGAGCTTCTTGCGCAGGTTCCCGCGCTCGGCCAGCCGGCGTTTGACGGGGTCCATCGAGTACAGCGCGTCGTGGAAGTTCTGGAACAGCCAGAGCGGGTTGTCGCCGTAGTCGCCGACGAAGTGCTCGGGGACGCCGCGCTCCTCGTCGTTCGCGTAGATCCGCCACGTGATGCCCGCGGCCTCGAGGCGTTCGGGGTAGGTCGTCCAGCGGAACGAGGGCTCGTAGTCGGGCGCGTTGTGCGTCGCGGGGCCGCCGGCGAGGCCGTCCGGGTCGATCGTGCCTGTCCAGTGGTAGAGCCGGTTGGGGTGCGTCGGGCCCTGGATCGAGCAGAAGTAGTGGTCGCACAGGGTGAACGCGCTCGCCAGCGCGTGCTGGAACGGCAGGTCGTCGCGCGTGAAGTACCCCATCGTCATGGGGCTCTTCGCCGCGATCCAGCGGTCGTAGCCGCCGCCGTTCCACGCGCGGTGCGTGCTGTTCCAGTCGTGCGGCAGCTCGCCGAGGTCCTGACCGTCCACAACGGACGTGTCGATCCGGAACGGCAGCACCGGGCCGCCCTTGTCGCCACGCTGGTGGAAGACGTCGCGCAGGGCCGCGCGGTCGCCGAAGCCGCGGACGCCGGCCATCGTGCCGTAGTAGTGGTCGAACGACCGGTTCTCCTGCATGAGCACGACGACGTGGCGGACGTCGTCGATCGTGCCCGTCCGCGGCGCCGGGGCGCAGGCGACCGGCAGCGTGCCGGCGACGGTGGCCGCGGCCGCGCCGCCCAGCACCGTGCGCCGACGGATCCGGCCCATGCCCACCTCCTCGTCCCCCGGTCGCGGCTCGGCCGGAGGGGTACGTTCGCCACCGAGAGAGGTGAAGCCATGCTCAACTCAGCGGAATTGGTCGCCTTCGCACCGTCGACCGACCTCGATCGCTCACGTGCCTTCTACACGGATGTCATCGGGCTCGAGTTCATCGAGCAAACCCCCTTCGCGTGCGTGTTCCGCAGTGGCGCGACCATGCTGCGTGTCACCGCCGTCGCCGAGTTCACGCCGCAGCCGTTTACGGTGCTCGGCTGGGCTGTCGCCGACATCCGGGCCGCGGTGGCCGAGCTGCGCGGCCGTGGCGTCGAATTCCTCACCTACGCCACGCTGCCACAGGACACCGACAAAATCTGGACCACGCCGGGCGGCCGGATCGCCTGGTTCCCCGATCCGGACGGCAACGTGCTGTCGCTGACCGAGTTCGCTGGTAATTAAACAACAGTGTTGATTTAATAGCCTCATGAACGAAGCCGACCGCCTCGCCCAGTTCGCCGAGCAGGAGGAACGCCTCCAGTTCACGAAGTTCGACAACGAGACCGCCCTCGCCCTCGGCCAGCAGCTCCTGACGGCCGCCCGGGACCGCGGGCTGCCGGTGACGATCTCGATCCGGCGCAACGGCCAGCGCCTCTTCCACGCCGCGCTGCCCGGGACGTCGGCCGACAACGACGCCTGGATCGACCGCAAGAGCCGCGTCGTCGACCGCTACGGCCACAGCTCGTTCTACATCGGGACGCAGTTCCGCTCGAAGGGCGGCTCGTTCGAGGAGCATTCCCGCCTCGACCAGGACCTCTACGCGGCCCACGGCGGCGTCTTCCCGGTGCTGGTCCGCGGGGTCGGGCCGGTCGGCACGGTCGGCGTCTCCGGGCTCCCGCAGGCCGAGGACCACGCGTTCGTCGTCGAGCAGCTGGAGCTGTTCCTGAGCTCCTGAGAAATTCTCCGGCCGGTTTGTCGATCCGAGGGTGCCCCGTCCGACGGGACAGGCAGGACCGACCCGAAGGAGACACCCATGGGCACACTCACCGTGACGACGTTCCTCACCCTCGACGGCGTCTACCAGGCACCGGGAGGTGAGGAAGAGGACACTTCCGGCGGCTTCGACCTGGGCGGCTGGGTGAAGCCGTACTACGAGGAGGACATGGGCCGGTTCGTCGCGGAGTGGTTCACCCGCGCGGACGCCTTCCTGCTCGGACGGCGGACGTACGAGATCTTCGCCGCGCACTGGCCGAAGGTCACCGACCCCGCCGACCCGGTCGCGTCCGGCCTCAACACCCTGCCGAAGTACGTGGCGTCGCGGACCCTGGCGGACCCGTCGTGGGCCAACACGTCCATTGTGGATGGTGACGTCGCCGGGTTCGTCCGCGACCTCAAGGCCCGGCTGGACGGCGAACTCCAGGTCCACGGCAGCGGCGACCTCCTGCAGACGCTGATCGCGCACGACCTGGTGGACGAGTACCGGCTGTGGCTGTACCCGATCGTGCTGGGCAAGGGCCGCCGGCTCTTCCCGGACGGCGTGGTTCCCAAGGCGTTCGAGCACGTCGAAACCCGGCAGACCGCCGCGGGCGTGAACGTGCTCGTGCTGCGCCCCGCCGGGAAACCGCGGTTCGACACGTTCCGGCTGCCGGAGGACCAAAAGTATTGACCGCGGCTGCTACCGTCGACCATATGAAGCGCGCTGCAGTGACGACGACGCCGAGGAGTGTCCCGGCGCGCTGAACGACGTTTCGAGCCCGGGGCGGGTGCCCCGGGCTTCGTCTTGTGGTCTCCCCGCCTCGCCGTCCACGAGGGAGTCCACCATGCCCGACCACCGCAAGCTCGGCCGCGAACTCGGCCTGTTCGGCACCGACCCGCTGATCGGCGCCGGCCTGCCCTACTGGCTGCCCGACGGCGCGATCGTCCGCCACCGCCTCGAGGAGTACGTCCACGCCCTCGAACGGCGCGCGGACTACCGGCACGTCCATTCGCCGGTGCTGGGCAAACGCGAGCTGTACGAGATCTCCGGGCACTGGTCGCACTACCGCGACGACATGTACCCGCCGATGGACGTCGGCGGTGAGCAGCTCGTGCTGCGCCCGAGCCTGTGCCCGCACCACGCGCTGATCTACCGTTCGCGCGGCCGCAGCCACCGCGAGCTGCCACTGCGGCTCGCGGAGATCGGCGGCATGTACCGCAGCGAGCCGTCCGGCGTGCTGGGCGGTCTGTCCCGGGTACGCGCGATCCAGCTCAACGACGCGCACGTGTTCTGCACCCTCGACCAGGTCGAAGCCGAGGCGGCCGCGGCACTGGCCCTGATCCGGCAGGCGTACGACGCGCTCGGCATCAGCCCGGCCCGCTACCGGCTCTCGCTCCCCGGCCCCGGCGGGAAGTACGTGCCCGGGGACTGGTCCGGCGCGGTGGACATCCTCCGTTCGGTTCTTGGTGACCTCCCGTACGACGAGGGCGAAGGTGAAGCGGCGTTCTACGGGCCGAAGATCGACGTCCAGATCGCGGACGCCGCGGGCCGCGAATCGACCCTGTCCACCGTCCAGGTCGACTTCCACCAGCCGGCGCAGTTCGGCCTCGAGTACGTCGGCGCGGACGGCGCGAAGCACCGCCCGGTGATGGTGCACCGGAGCATCATCGGCAGCGTCGAGCGCGCGGTGGCCCAGCTGATCGAGGTCCACGGCGGCGCGTTCCCGGCCTGGCTCGCACCGGTGCAGCTCCGGCTGCTGCCGGTGTCCGCCGCGGAAGTGCCGTACGCGCGCGAGATCCTGGACCGCTGCGACGACCTGCGGGCCGAGATCGCCGCGGACGGCAGTCTCGGCGCCCGGATCCGCGACGGTCGCCTGGTGCCGTTTCAAGCCGTGATCGGGCCACAGGAGGTCGCCGCCGGCCAGCTTTCCGTCCGGTTGCGCGACGGAAGCCGGGCCGACGCCCGACCGGTGGAGGCCGCGCTGGCATCGATCGTCGAGGCGGTCAGGCTGCCATCGCCTCGGCCAGCCAGTCGAAGGCGGGAGCCAGGCTTTCCGGTGCCGCCCAGCCGTTGATCACCCCCAGAAGTTGTAGGTAGCGCTCGCGGCGCGGATCATTGGCGACGCCGAGCCAGTCCCGGAGCTCGCCGGGATCGCGCCCCAGCCCGTCGACGATCGCCTTCGCCGCCGGCGACTGCGGCACGATCCCGGCCACGACGGCCGGGGTGACGGCCTCCCGCACCTCGGCCGCCAGGTCACGACGCAGCCCGGGTTCGTGACTGTCCGCGAACCGGCGCAGGTTCGCGCGGAAGTCCGTGTCCCGCATCAGCGCGGCCAGCTCGAGCCACGCCTCGGCCTGCTCGGGGCTGGGGTGCTCGGGCAGGTCGGGGGTCAAGGTCCGGGCGATCCCCGCCAGCTCGGGGCGGTCACCCAAGGCCTCGGCGAGGAAGTCGCCGATCAGGCATCGTCGTTCCACTTCGGACAGCACGGCCCGCTGGTGCGCGAGACTCGCTTCCACGGGGGACGTCGCCTGGTGCGCGAGGTTCGCATCCTCGCGGCGCGAGCCACGGCTTACCTCGCGCACGAGACTCGCTTCCTCAGAGCGCGAGGCACCGTTCGCCCGGTTCGCCAAACTCGCTTCCTCGGAGCGCGAGCCACGGTTCGCCACTGCGTTCAGCACCTCCCTTCGCCGGCGCAGCACGCCGATCTGCACCTCCACTGCCGCGGCGTGCTCCGCCGCCACCTCCGCGACGGTGGTCTCGCCGTCGATCACCTGCCGGATCGTGGCGAGGTCGACGCCGAGATCGCGGAGGACGCGGATGATGTCGAGCCGGGCGAGCGCGGCGTCGTCGTAACGGCGCTGGCCCGCGGTGTTGCGCCCGGATGGCGGCACGAGGCCGCGATCCGAGTAGAACCGGACGGCCTTGACCGTGAGGCCCGTCCGGTGGGCGAGTTCGCCGATGGAGTACCGCATGCCACCAGCGTGGCAGCTCCCCTCGGGGGAGGCGCAAGACCTGCGGGTTCGCTCGATCGTGTCGATCATGCGTTCGACTTTTCGCGGTACAGTCGAACGCATGAGCGAACGAGTCAGGCCTCCTCCCGGATCCGGGTCACCAGCTGGGTCGGGTTCACGAACCGCAACGCAATGAGAAGGAGCACGAGCATGGACGCGGTGTAGATGGTCGCCATGGCGTCGACGGACTGGTTGGCGCGGATGCCGGCGGCGAACACGGAGTTGTAGAGCGCCACCACGAGGGTCGTCGAGTCCGGGCCGGCGGTGAGGAACGTCAGCTCGAACATGCCGACCGTGCGCACCAGCACCAGGATCGACGCGGCCAGGATGCCCGGCAGCAGCAGCGGGCCGAGGATCCGGGTGAACACCGAGACGGTCCGCGCGCCGGACATGCGGGCCGCGGCCTCGATCTTCGGGTCGATCTGCTCGATGAACGGCGTCATCGTCAGCACGACGAACGGCACCGAGGGCACGAGGTTGGCGAGGATGACGCCGG
Organism: Amycolatopsis sp. NPDC004772; assembly: GCF_053601215.1. NCBI lineage: Bacteria > Bacillati > Actinomycetota > Actinomycetes > Pseudonocardiales > Pseudonocardiaceae > Amycolatopsis > Amycolatopsis sp. NPDC004772. The sequence goes on along the minus strand of NZ_JBSGBK010000006.1, from coordinate 113,954 downwards.
TGATGGTGCCGGCCAGGTGGAACTTGTACAGCACGGTGGCCAGCGGGATGCCGTAGGTGATGGGAGGGATGAGGATCGGCAGCACGAACAGCAGCATCACCAGGCGCTTGCCGGGGAACGAGCGGCGCGCCAGCGCGTAGGCGGCCGGGACGCCGACGGCCACCGACACGGCGATCACCACGAGCGCGACGATCGCCGTCGTGAGGAGGACGTCGGAAAGGCCGAACTCGCGCCAGGCGTCGGCGTACCAGTGAGTGGTGAAGCCGTCCGGGAGCCAGGTGCCGAACCACTGGGTGCCGAACGAGTCGACGACCACCGAGAACACCACGCCCGCGAGGTTGACGAAGAAGAACGCGACGACGGTCCAGACGACCCAACGTCCGGGACGCGCGACCCAACCGGTCATCCCTTGCCTCCGGTCGCTCCGCGGTACAGCGTGCCGCGCCACGCCATGACCAGGCCGATCACGATCAGCATGACCACCGCCATGAGCATCGCGACGGCCGAGCCCATCGAGTAGTCGTACTCCTCGAACGCGGCGTGGTAGGCGGCGATCGAGATGACACGGGTCTCGTTCGCGGGGTCGCCGACGAGCTGCGCGCTCGGGAAGACCGAGAACGCCATGACGAACGAAAGGCAGAAGGTGATCGCCAGGCCGGGTGCCAGCAGGGGCAGCGTGATCCGCCGGAAGCGCTGGACGCCGTTCGCACCGAGCGTGGCGGCCGCCTTTTCCAGGGAGGGGTCGATACCCGACAGATAGGACAACGTCAGCAGGAAGGAGAACGGGAAGCCGGTGATCACCAGGGAGAGCAGCACGCCGGTGTAGTTGTGGATCAGCGGCAGCGGCTGGTCGGTGACGCCGAGGACGGTGAGCACCTTGTTCAGCCAGCCCGCCGGCCCGCCGTACATGATCAGGCCCTGCGCGGTGAGCACCGTGCCGAGCGTGATCGGCACGACGAGGATCGTCGTCAGGAGGCGCTTGCCGCGGACGCGGCCGCGCATCACGTAGGCGATCGGGATGCTGGCGAGCACGTTGATGAAGGTGGCCGGGAGGGCGATGCCGAGCGTCGTCCAGATGGTGTTGCGCAGGTAGGGGTCGCCGAAGAACCGCGCGTAGTTCGCGAAGACGCCGCCCTTGCGCGGCGCGAACGACAGTTGGAGGCCGTAGAGGAAGGGGTACAGGAACAGGCAGGCGGTCACCAGGAGGCCGGGCACCAGGAGCAGCAAGGTGCGGTCGATGCCGCGTTCGGCGAGGCGGTGCCGCAGCGCCGGGCGAGCACTCGCGACGGCGGTCATGGCGCGACCTCCCCACCGCGGGCGGCCGTGCCCGTGCCGACGACCACGGCGGCAGCCGGCAATGCACCACGGGCAGCAACTGCCCGCGCGGCGGACACCATCACCGCGCCGCGAGCGACACCACTCCCCGCGGCGGCCACCACCGCGCCGCCGCCAACATCGGCACTCGGCGAGCCGGCGGCGAAACCACCGCACCGCCCAGCGCCCACCCTCGTCGCGATCCCGGCGGTCACGGCGCGAACACCAGGACCCGCTCGGCGGGGACGCCGATCTTCGCCGTGTCGCCCGGCGCGAGGCGCTTGTCGGTCCGGAAGTAGACCGGCACGCCCGTCGTCAGCCGGGCGGAGATCGACAGCTCGCGGCCGTGGTACTCGACGATCTCGACCGTGACGTCGAGGGCGTTCTCGGTGCCGTCGCCGATCACGAAGTCCTCCGGGCGAATCGCCACCTTCGCCGGGCCCTCCGTGAGCGGACCGCGGCTGGTGAGGCGGACGCCCGCGCCCTCCACGGTGATTGCGGAGCCGGCCGCTCCCGTCACCGTCACGTCGAGGAGGTTGCGGTAGCCCATGAAGGACGCGACGTAGCTGTTCACCGGCCGGGCGTACACCTCCTCGGGCGTGCCGACCTGCTGGACCGCGCCCTCGCGCAGCACCACCAGGCGGTCGGCCAGCGACAGGGCCTCCTCCTGGTCGTGGGTGACGTACACCGTGGTCAGGCCGAGCGTCTGGTGGAGGCGGCGGATCTCCATCCGCATCTCCAGCCGGAGCTTGGCGTCCAAATTGGACAGCGGCTCGTCCATCAGGACGACCGGTGGCTCCAGCACCACGGCGCGGGCGATGGCGACGCGCTGCTGCTGGCCGCCGGAAAGCTGCGCGGGGAACTTCGCCGCGTGCTCGGTCAGCTGTACCAGGCGCAGCGCTTCGTCGACCCGCCGCCGGGCTTCGGCGCGGCCGACCTTGCGCATCTTGAGGCCGAAGCCGACGTTGGCACGCACGGACATGTGCGGGAACAGCGCGTAGTTCTGGAACACCATCCCGAACCCGCGCTGCTCCGGCGGCTGCCCGTCGATGCGGGTGTCGTCGAGCCAGATGCTGCCCGCGGTCAGGGGCAGCAGGCCGGCCAGGCAGTTGAGCGCCGTCGACTTGCCGCAGCCGGACGGGCCGAGCAGAGCCACGAACTCGCCCCTGGGAATCGCGAGGTCGAGGCCGCGCAGGGCGTTCGCGGTGCCGAAGCTGCGCGAGACGCCGTCCAGCCGCAGCTGCCCGAACGTCACTTCTTGCCGACCTTCGAGCCGCCGACCAGCTGGTTCCACTTGTCGAACGCCTTGACCTGCTGCTCGGCCGGCAGCGACGTCTCCTTGGGGTACTGCGCGATCCACTGCTCGTACTCCGGGCGCCCGAACTGCTTGATCGTGTCCTGGCTCTTCTGGGGCGCCATCTGCAGGGTGACGTCCTTGACCGCCGGGCCGGGGTAGAAATAGCCGTCGTCGTAGGCGATCGCCTGCTGGTCCGGCTTGAGCATCCACGCGACCAGCTGCAAGATCGCCGACTCCTGGTCGGGCGAGAGGCCCTTGGGGATCAGGGCGTACTGGGCGTCGGTGACCCAGTGCATCGGCTGCATGATCGCCGTCTTGACCGTGTTGGGCACGGTGCCGAGCTTGCGCGGGTTGATGTCCCACCCGGTCGTCGACATGATCATGTCCACCGAGCCGGACGCGAGGTTCTTCATCGTCTCCGTGGTGCCCGACGGGTAGTACTTCACGTACTTGCCGAGTTCCTGCAGGAACGCCCAGGTCTTGTCCCAGCCCTTGTCCGGGTCCTTCGGGTCCTTGTCGCCCAGCAGGTACGGCAGGCCCATCAGGAACGTCCGGCCCGGGCCGGAGTTCGACGGCTGGGCGTACTGGAACTTCTCCGGGTGCGCCTTCGCCCAGTCGAGCAGCTCCTGCGGGGACGCCGGGGCGGCGGGCACCGCGCCGGGGTTGAACTCCAGGAGCGGGCCCGACGGGTAGTACACGACCTCGATGCCGTAGCCGTTGGCCAGCTCCTGCATCTTGGCCGCGGGCTCGAGGTAGTTCTGCATCAGGTTCGGGAACCGGCTCGAGAAGTCCGGCAAGACCTTGGCCAGGGTGCCGTTCGCGATGCCGGCGGAAAGGCCGTCGGTGCCGCTGAGCACCAGGTGGGTCTGGGCGACGCCGCCGTCCTGCTCGGCCTTGAGCTTGCCCGCCATGCTCGGGGCGGGCGCCGTCGAATAGGTGACCTTCGCGAGGACTTCCGGGTGCGCGGCCTTGAAGTTCTCGATCATCTGCTTGGTCAGCTGCAGGTTGCCCGCGACGTCGAGGATGTTCAGCTCGACCGGCTTGCCCGGCTTGTCCGGCACGGCCTGGGGATCGGCCGCCTGGCCGCCGTCGCCACCGGGCGCGCCGCAGGCCGCCAGGCCCGCGGCGAGGCTCACCGCCAGCAACACTCGTCGGAATCGGAAGCCGGTGCAACGCTGCATGGCTGCTCCCTAGGTCCGTGATAATGTTGTATGTCGCATCGTATATCAGATCGGACATGCCAGTGGCGAGCACTTCTTCGGCCCGGAGGCCGCCGCCGCCCGTCTCGCGGACGGATTTCGTGCGCGACGCGATCAAGGAAGCGATCTTGAGCGGGGAGTTCGGGCCGGGCGAAACGCTCGTCGAAGCCGAGGTGGGCGCCCTGCTCGGGGTGTCGAAGACGCCGGTGCGCGAAGCACTCCGGATCCTGGCCGGTTCCGGTTTGGTCACGATGAGCACGTACAAGGGCGCTGCGGTCCGCGTTATGGACGCCGAGAGTGCGTACGCGGTGTACGACCTGCGCGCGCTGCTGGAGCCCGAAGCCCTCCGGCGGGCCGTCGAACAGGGCGCGGACTTCGCGGAAGCGCGGCAGGTGCTGGCCGGGGTCGAGCCCGGCGCCGCGGCCGGCGATCGGGCGAAGGCGAGCCTGGCCAACCGGCTGTTCCACCGCGCGCTCTACGCCGGTTGCGGGAACCCGCTGCTGGTCGAAGTCCTAGACGGGCTGCGTGACCAGGCCGCGCTGATCACCGTCACCGGCTGGGGCATCAGCCCCACCTGGCAGGGCGAGGCGGCCGAACACCGGGCGATCCTGAACGCCGCCGAGAGCGGCAACGCCCGGCAGGCCGAACACCTGCTGCGCAAGCACATCACCGATTTCATCGACCGGGTCGCCTTCGGGCTGCCCGGCGAGCGCACCACCGAGACCGGCGATCCGAAGGGGGCCCGATGACGTTCGAGGAGCAGAGGCGGCGGCTGTCCGGGGTGGTGGCCATCCCGGTCACGCCGTTCGACGCCGACGGCGCCGTCGACGGCCAGACGTACGCGAAGCTGGTGGACCGGCTGATCACCGGCGGCATCGAGGTCGTGACGCCGAACGGCAACACCGGCGAGTTCTACGCGCTCGATGCGAACGAAGCGCGGCAGTGCCTGGCGGTCACCGTCGAGGCCACGGCCGGCCGGGCGAGCGTGCTCGCCGGGATCGGGCACGACGTCGCGTCGGCGACGCGGGCGGCGGTGCACGCGCGCGAGGCCGGCGCGGACCTGATCATGATCCACCAGCCGGTGCACCCGTACATCTCCGGCGACGGCTGGGTCGACTACCACGCGGCGATCGCCGCGGCGGTGCCGGAACTCGGCGTCGTGCTCTACGTCCGCAACCCGGCGATCACCGGCGAGCAGCTGCACGCGCTCGGCGAGGTGGCGCCGAACGTCATCGGTGTGAAGTACGCGGTCCCGGACCCGGTGCGCTTCGGCTCGGTCGCCCGCGATGCCGGCTTCGACCGGTTCGTGTGGATCGCGGGCCTGGCGGAGCTCTCGGCGCCCGGCTACTTCGCCGTCGGCGCCACCGGCTTCACGTCCGGCCTGGTGAACGTCGACCCGGCGATCTCGCTGGAGATGTTCCACGCGCTGTCCACAGGGGACTATCCGGCGGCGATGACCGTCTGGGAGCGGATCCGCCCGTTCGAGGAGCTCCGGGCGGCCAACGGGAACGCGAACAACGTCAGCGTGGTCAAGGACGCCCTCGGCCAGCTCGGCCTGTGCCGCCCCGACGTCCGGCCCCCGAGCCGGCTGCTCACCGGACCCGAGCGGGAGCAGCTCTTCGGGCTGCTGTCGTCGTGGGGGCTGTCGTAGGTGACGCAAGTTACTGGCGCGTTAATAAGGAGTAAGCGGACAAACCAAAAGCGTCAGGACGGCATTCACGGGTGATCTCCGGGCCCGCTCGCGGCGGTGTCCTGGCGGGGTCCGATCCGCCGTGATGCCCGGAGGCACCCGTGACGCTCAGCGAGCTTCTTCCCAGCCTCGGCTGCGAAGCCGCCGATCACCTCGAGCCAGGAGTCTGGCCGCGAAGCACCCGACTCGGCGAAGACGGCGAGCTGCTCTTCGCCGGCGCCAAGGTCAGCCACCTCGCCGCCCGCTTCGGGACGCCGTCCTACCTGCTCGACGAACAGCAGGTCCGCGACACCGCGCGCGAGTACCGCGAAGCGCTGCCGGACGTCGAAGTCGCGTACGCGAGCAAGGCGCTCTGTACGCGAGCCGTACTGCGTTGGGTCGCCGAAGAGGGGTTGTCGCTCGACACCTGCTCCGCCGGTGAGATCGCCGTCGCGCGTTCGGTCGGCTTCCCCGCGGAACGCATGCTGCTGCACGGCAACGCGAAGACGCCCGAAGACCTTAAGGCCGCGCTCGGCTACGGCGTCCGGCGGATCGTCGTCGACTCGCTCGACGAGATCGAGCAGCTCGGCACGCTCGCCCACGGCGCTCAGCAGGTGATGATCCGGGTGACGCCGGGCGTCGCGGCCGGGGCGCACGCCGCCATCAGCACCGGGGCCGAAGGCCAGAAGTTCGGCTTCTCGCTGCTCGACGGCGTTCCCGACAACGTCGACGCCGCCGTCGAAGCCGTGAAGCGACAACCCGGGTTGCGACTCCAAGGCCTGCACTGCCACATCGGCTCGCAGGTGTCGCGCGTCGACCGCTACGAGGCGGCCGCGCGGCGGATGGCCGAGGTGCTCGTCCGGATCCGCGACACCCACGGCGTCACGCTGCGGGAGCTCGACCTCGGCGGGGGGCACGCGGTGCCGTACGTCGGCGGCGAGCCCGCGTTCGACCTCGGCGGCTACTCGCGGCGCCTGCGCGTGGCGCTGGCCTACGAATGCGCGGCGCACGGCTTCCCGCTGCCCCGCCTGACGATCGAGCCCGGCCGAGCGCTCGTCGGGCCGGCCGGGATCACCGTCTACCGCGTGTGCGCGGTCAAGCGCGGCAGCCGCACGTTCGTCGCGGTCGACGGCGGCATGAGCGACAACGCGCGGCCGTCCCTCTACGGCGCCCGCTACACGACGCGCTTGGTGGGACGGCGGTCGAAAGCGCAGCGCGTCCCGATGACCGTGGTCGGCAGGCACTGCGAAGCCGGTGACATCCTCGCCGACGGCATCAGCCTGCCCGCCGACCTGCACGCCGGCGACCTCCTGGCCGTGCCGTGCACCGGCGCCTACCACCATTCGCTGGCCTCGAACTACAACCAGATCGGCCGCCCGCCGCTGGTCGGCGTGCGGGGCGGCGTCGCGACGCTGCTCGTGCGCCGCGAGACCGAGGAGGACCTCAGCCGGCGTGATCTGGGCTGACGATGCTGTCGCCGCCGCGCGGCACGAACCCGCGCGGCAGGCGGCGGCCGGCGAAGAAGTCGCGGCAGGCGCGGTGGACCGCGAACATCAGCGGTACCCCGAGCACGATCGACACGACCCCGATCACCGCGACACCGCCGATGCCGAACACCATCGTCTCGCCCGCGTCCGGCCGCGCGTACTCGATCAGCGCGAACACCAGCACTGCCAGGAAGAACACGCCACCGGTGAACGGCAGCAGCCCGCGCAGCACGAAGTTGCGGACGCTCGCGAAGAGCGTCCGGCGGAACACCCAGACGCAGGCGAGCGCCGTCATCGTGTACTCGATCGCGATGGTCAGCCCGACCGCGTCGACCGAGTCGGCCAGGACGTTGTCGCTGATCAGCGCCAGGAGGACGTACACCGCCAGCGACACCAGCCCGAACGCCCAGGTCGCCACGGTCGGCGTCCGGAACCGCGGGTGCACGCGCCCGAAGACGCGCGGGAGGGCGCCGTGGCTGGCCATCGACAACGTCGTGCGCGCCGCCGGCATGATCGTCGCCTGGCTGGTCGCCGCGCCGCTGGTCAGCACGGACACGATCAGCAGCACGCCCAGGACCTTGCCGCCTCCGCCGTCGCCGAACACCGCGCCACCCAGGCCGGCCAGCACGTCCTCGGAGTTGGCCTCGTTCGCCAGGCCGATCCCGTCTTCGCCCACCCCGGCGAAGGCGAGCGCGGCGACCGTCACGAGCAGGTAGTTCAGCACCAGCAACACCGTCGACAGCACGGCCGCGCGGCCCGGTGCGTGCCGCGGATCGGCGGACTCCTCGTTGACCGACAGCGAGCTTTCCCAGCCCCAGTAGATGAACACGGCCAGCAGCACCGCCGAAACCGCGGTGCCGGCCGACACCCCGCCCGGCCACAGCCAGTCCAGCCGCGGCAGCGACGCCTGCGGACCGGCCGTGCCGTCGAAGACGCGGACCAGCGCGACGGCCGAGAAGAGCACCAGGACGGCGAGTTCCACGCCGAGCAGGATCCACTGCGCCCGCGCGGACACCTCGATCCCGCGGTAGCAGAGCCAGCACAGCGCCAGCAGCCAGGCGGCGCCGATCGCGGTCGTCACCCACCGGTTGCCCGCCGCGTCCGAGGCGCCGAGCAGCAGCAGCGTGTACCGGCCGGTGAGCGCGGACTGGCTGCTCATCACCAGCAGCTGCGCGACCGTGACGACCCAGCCGGTGAACCACCCGGCGTGCGGGCCGAACGCGCGCGCCGCCCAGGTGAAGTTGGTGCCGCAGTCGGGTTCCGCGGTGTTCAGCTCGCGGAAGGCGAAGGCGACGAACAGCACCGGCACGAACGAGAGCAGCACGAACGCGGCCGCTTTGAACCCGGTGCCGGCCAGCACGATCAGCCCGAGCGTGGCCGCGATCGAGTACGCCGGCGCCGTCGACGACATCCCGATGACCATCGACGACACCATGCCCAGCGCGCCGCCGCGCAGCCCTTTCGCGGGAACGGCGGGGGCGGCACCGAGCGCCACGGCCTCCGACATGCGTTGGTCCTCCTGGGGTTGCTGCGGACGAGAGAGCCGCCAGACGGTACCTGGCGCGGCCCCGGGAGCGCGTCCAGCTGTGCGCGGGCGCACAAAACCGCCTCGGAAAGCCTCGTCAGTTTCGCTCTTGACCACCGATTCCTCGGCTGAGCGCGACGTGCACGTCGAATCGCGCGAAGCTGGCGCGGAGGGCTCGCTTTCTCCGCAGGTCTCGATACGCTGCGCACTTGACAAATCACATGCCGAAACACAGGGAGGGACGGCATGGGTGACGAAACACGTGCGCGCGCGCTGGACAACACGGACAGATCGCTGATCGACCTGCTCCAGAAGGACGGCCGGGCCTCGTTCACCGCGCTCGCCAAGGCGGTCGGGCTTTCGGAGGGAGCGGTCCGCCAGCGCGTGCAGCGGCTGCTGCGTGACGACCTGATGCAGATCGTCGCGGTGACCGACCCCGCCAACGTGGACCTGACGCGCCAGGCCATGGTCGGCATCAACGTCGACGGCGTCGATCCCCGCGAGGTCGCGGACAAGCTGTCCGAGCTGACGAACGTGCACTACGTCGTGCTGTGCGCCGGGCGTTACGACCTGCTGGCCGAACTGGTCTGCCGGGACGACGACCACATGCTCGACGTGCTGGGCGAAGAGATCCGGAAGATCCCGGGCGTGTCCGGGACGGAGCTGTTCGTGTACCTGAAGCTGGCCAAGCAGAACTACTCCTGGGGCCGGCTCACGGCGTAGCGGTGCGGGGATGACGGGTACCGCCACCCGCCACCCCCCGTTCGCTACAGGAACCGCCGGTGCCCGGACCGCACGGGTACCCCGGCCTCGGCGAGGCCGGTCAGCGCCGCCGGGAGCGGATCCCGGTGCAGCACCCCGAGGCGCTGCGTGGCGCGCGTGAGCGCGACGTAGAGCTCGGCCGCGCCGCGCGGGCCCGCGGCCAGGATCCGCTCCGGTTCGACGACGAGGACGGCGTCGAACTCCAGGCCTTTGGCCGCCGCGGCCGGGATCGTTCCCGGCACCCCGGGCGGCCCGATCACGACGCTGGTGCCTTCGCGGCCGGCCTCGTCGCGGACGAAGTCGTCGACGGCGTCGGCGAGCTCGTCGTCCGCCACTCGCCTCGACCACGGCCGGACCCCGCAGGCACGCACCGATTCCGGCGGTCGCGCGTCCGGCGCGAACTGCGCCAGCAGCGCGCCCGCGACGGCCATGATCTCCGCCGGGGTGCGGTAGTTCACGGTCAGCTCGCGGTACTGCCAGCGATCGCCGACGTACGGCGTGAGCACCGGGCCCCACGCCGTCGCCCCGGCCGCCGAGCGGCGCTGGGCGAGGTCGCCGACGATCGTGAACGACCGGCTCGGGCACCGCCGCATCAGCACCCGCCAGTCCATTTCGGACAGTTCCTGGGCCTCGTCGACGACGACGTGCCCGTACGTCCAGTCGCGGTCGGCGGCCGCCCGCTCGGCGAGGTCGCGCGCGTCACGCTCGACGAACCGCCCGGCCAGGTCTTCGGCGTCGAGCAGGTCCTCGGCGACCAGCTGGACGTCCTCGTCGAGTTCCTCGGCGTCCAGCTTCATGAGGTCCATGACGCCGGAGGCGTACTCGACCTCGGCTTCCGCCCGCCGGCGCGCGGCGGCGCGTTCGGCGGTGTCGTCCCGGCCGAGCAGGTCGGCCAGCTCGTCGAGCAGCGGCACGTCCGAGACGGTCCAGGCCGTGCCGTCGGCACGGAAGAGCGTCGGGTCGGCCCCGGCGGCCTCGAGGCGGCGCGGGGATGCGTACAGCGGCGCCAGCAGTGTCTCCGGCGTCAGGTACGGCCACAGCGCGTCGAGTGCGGAGCCGAGCGCTTCGTGCTCCGCGAGCTCTTCCAGGACGTCGGCGCGCAGATCCGCCCACAGCCCGCGGTCCTCCCGCGTCATCCAGCCTTCGCCGATCTTCGCCACGACCCGCTCGGCGACGAGCGCCACCGCCTGCTCCCGGAAGATCGCGCGGGCTTCGTTGTGCGGCAACCCCGACTCGCGCGCGGCGAGCCGAGCCTCGGTCACGAGCTCGGCGTCGAGCGCCACGACGACGTCACCCAGGTCGACCGGCACCGGCTCGGCGGGCACGTGCTGACGGTCCGCGACCGCGGCGGCCAGCACGTCGAGGATCCCGAGCGATCCCTTGAGCCGCGCCACCTCCGGCCGGTCCTCGGCCGTGACGCGCAGCCCGGGCACCAGGTCGCCGGTGGTCAGGAAGACGACGTCGGACTCGCCGAGCGACGGCAGCACCCGGCCGATGTGGTCGAGGAACAGCGGGCTCGGCCCGACCACCAGCACGCCGCTGCGGGACATCCGCTCGCGCCGGGTGTAGAGCAGGTACGCCACCCGGTGCAGGGCGACGGCCGTCTTGCCGGTGCCGGGACCGCCCTCGACCACCAGCACACCCGCGTGGCCGAGGCGGATGATCTCGTCCTGCTCGGCCTGGATCGTCGCGACGATGTCCCGCATGCCCTCGCCGCGGGGCGCGTTGACGGCCGCGAGCAGGGCCGCGTCCCCGCGTTCGGTGTCCCCGGGACGGCCCAGGACCTCGTCGGTGAATTCGAGGACCCGGCGCCCCATCGTGTGGAACTGACGGCGGCGGCGCATGTTTTCCGGCCGTGCCGCCGTGGCGACGTAGAACGGCCGCGCCGCCGGCGCCCGCCAATCCAGCAGGAACGGTTCGTAGTCGTTTTCCGCGTCGAACAACCCGAGCCGGCCGATATAGCTGGTTTCGCCCGAAAGGGCGTCCAACCGGCCGAAGCACAGGCCGTTGTCGGCGACGTCCAGCCGGGCCGCCTCCCGCGACCGGCAGCGGACGTCGGTCTCCCGTTCCCCCGGCGTCACCCCGGTTTGCCCGAGTGCGCCGTGGTACCGGGCCTGCGCCGCCGCGCGCTCGCGGTCGAGCCGCTCGTACAGCGCGGCGACGTAGGCCCGTTCTTCCCGCAATCCCTCGTCGTACCCCTGGTTTGACAAGTTCCCCTCACAGCGGTTAGACTCTTAACAGGTTCGGCGATCGCTCCCATTGTTTCCGGAGAGCACGCCGATTTTTTATTGTCCACCCGCTGTCAAGGGCCTCAGCCCAGCATGAATTCGCGCGGGTTCAGCGGCCGGTCGGCCACCCGCACGTCACCCAGCAGCCCCGCGAAACTGCGGTCGACCTTCCCGCCGTAGGAGGATGCGCCGACCAGCCACGGGCCGCCCGGGTCGGCGAGCCCGACCGCGGGCGTGGCCGGGTTCCGGACCACCGGGCAGCCGTCGACGTACACGGTCGTGCGCCGGCCGTCGTTGACCACGGCCACGTGCCACCACTTCTCCACCGGCAGCTCGTGGCCCCAGTTCGTCGACGTCCGGTTCTGGTTCAGCGGGTACACCGCCCACTGCAGCTCGCCACCGTCCGAAAGGGACAGTGTGGCCGCCGACTCCTCCGGGTCGTCGCCGGTCTTGCCCGCGGCCGCGCCGCTGCCCTGCCGGGCGAACAGGCCGCACCAGCCGTGGTGGCCGTCCTTGAAGTTCGCCGGCAGCCAGAAGAACGCCTCGACGGTGTAACCGCGCTCGAACTTGAGCTTGTTGATCGGCGCCGTGTCGACCGTGCGCAGGTAGGCGCCCCGGCTGGGGTCGCGACCGCCGTCGAACCGCAGGCTGGCCCGCGACGGCTGCCGCGGCGAGAACTCGTTCGAGTACTTCAACGCGTCCGGTCCGCTGCCCGGCGCGGTGACGCGCGTGAGGTCGTTGCCACGGCCGGTCTGGTCGCGCACGACGACGTCGTCCGGCACCGCCTTGCCGTCCTGGCCGCCTTCGAAGCGCCAGTACGCGACGGTTCCGGGCACCAGCAGCTGCTTCGCCGGCCGCGCGGGCGGGACCGGCACCGGCGCGAAGCCCTTGAACCGCTCGGCGAAGTCGATCTCCAGGCTGAAGTAGTCGGACGAGCCGCTGCGCTCGATTTCGATCTGCTGCAGCTCGCTCAGGTGGTCCTGCGCGGCGAGCCACGGCGAGAACGTCCGGACGTCGATCACCCCGCGCGCGAGGTCGAACTGGTAGAGCCGGACCATGGCGCTGCCGCCGTAGTAGCGGTCCTGGTAGTTGGCGATGTGGACGTGCACGTCGTGGCCGGCGGCGTTCTTCCGGACGGTCCGCCCGGTCGGCCAGTAGTGGCCGTTGAGCGTGAGGAAGATCTGGTCGTTGCCCTGCACCAGTTCCTTCCAGACGAGCTCGCCGAACGTCGAGAACTGGGCCTGGTGGTCGTCGTCGGCCCAGACCAGCTCGTGGATGGTGAGGATGGCCGGCAGCGTCGGGTGCTGCGCGAGGACCTGCTTCGCCCAGTTCAGGCCGCCGGCCGAGGGCCGCCAGTCCAGCGCCAGCAGCAGCCATTCCCGGCCGCCGCCGCGGAAGATGTGGAAGGTGTTGTAGCCGTCCTTGGACGCGCCCTTGAAGGTCGGCGAGTTGCGCTGGCGCTGCGGGCCGAACGCGTCGAGGTACGGCGACGGGCCGCGCTGGTCGTCCTTCGAGCCGTCGATGTCGTGGTTGCCCGCGAGGGTGCTGTACGGGAACCGGCGGCGGTCGAGCGCCTGGAACGACCGGCTGATCCTGGCGAACTCGTCCGCCCGGCCGTTCTGAGTGAGATCGCCGAGGTGGGCGAGGAAGACAACGTTGTCGTCCTGCCCTTCGAGGACGTACCGCAGCGAGGCGTCCAGCGGGGCCGCGTCGCCGCGGTCCTCGTCGAACAGGTACTGCGTGTCGGGCATGACCACGAGCGTGAAGCGCGGATCTTCGGCGTCCGGGCGGTGCCGGCCGGTGGCTTGGGCGGCGGGCGCGCCGAGGACGTTCGGCAGGGTCGCCGCGGCGGCGACGGCCGGGGCGCCGAGGAGGAAGGTCCGGCGAGAAGTGTCAGTCACGGGCGGGAAGCTACGGGCGGCTTCCGACCACCCCGGCAACTGCTGCCGAACACGGGGTGAACAGCGGTACTGTGCCCGCATGAGCGGCCCGCGGGTGTTCCGGTTGATCCAGCCCGTCGACGATATCGAGGTCGCCGTCGCGTTCTACGCGGCCGTGTTCGGCGACCCCGGTGAGCGGATCGCGCTCAACCGGCACTACTTCACCTGCGGCGGCGTGGTGCTCGCCTGCGTCGAGGCGCCGCCCGAGCACCGTGAGCCACGCCCGCAGCGGGACCCGCGGATCGTCTACCTCGCGGTCGAAGACGTCGAGAAGACCTTCGAGCGGGTGCGCGCCGCCGGGCCGCGCTGGGCCGACGACGCCATCGAGACGCAGTTCTGGGGCGAACGCTCCTTCTACGCCGACGACCCGTTCGGCAACCCGCTCTGCTTCGTCCAGGAGGACACGCTCTATTTGGGCGGTCCGGTCGGCTGATCGCCGTTGCCCGGGTGCATCCGGATCGGCATCACGAACCAGAGGACGCCGAAGATCAGCAGGCACAGCACGGCCATGATGACCATGGCGATCCAGCTGTAGACGACCTTGGCGATCAGCGCGACCGTCGACGTGATGGCGAGGGCCAGGCAGACCAGCCCGACCAGCACCAGCCGGTTGCCGACGGTCAGGATCCGTTCGCGGCTGCCCGTGCGAAACAGCAGCCGGTGCCACGCCGCGGGCGCGGTCAGCAGGGCCGTGGCCGCCACCGCGAGCGCCACCGCGGACAGGTGCAGCGACTTCTCGAACCCGCTGGCGTCGTGGAACCGGTCGGTGAACACGACCGACAGCAGGAAGCCGAACAGGATCTGCACCCCGGCCTGCGCGACCCGCAGTTCCTGGAGGAGCTCGCCGACGTTGCGGGTGAGCTGCTCGTTGCGGGTTTCGCCGGTGTGTTCGGGCACCAGACGACCATAACCGGGCGCAGGACGGTCCACCGGCTGGGAAAACCGTGACTTTTCCACCAAATCGGTCACACTTTCGAGTGATGATCATGGCGGTGGCCCGGGCGGCTGGCTAAAGAGGGGAAATGCTTCTTCTTCCCGCCTTCACCGCCGCGGCCGCTGTCGCCGTGCTCGCTCCCGGCGTCGCCGCCGCGTCACCGTCACCGGTGCGGTTCACGACTGCGCACGGCACGTTCACCGCGGCTGCCCCCGGCGCACCCGCGGTGACGTACCGCCCCGACCTCGTCCCGGCCGGCGCCCAGGCGCACGTGTTCGGCGTTTCGGCCGCCGGCACGACCACGCTGCTCTTCGTGACCGGGCTGTGGCCTGGACGTACCTACGGCGCGCACGCCCACACCCAGCCGTGCGGCGCGACCGGCGATGCCGCCGGACCGCACTTCCAGCACGTGCCGGACCCGGTGAAGCCGTCGGTCGACCCGGCGTACGCCAATCCCCGCAACGAGATCTGGCTCGATTTCACCACCGACCGGGCCGGCACCGGCTTCGCTCGGTCCACAGTGGACTGGACGTTCGCCGGCCGGCGGGCGAAGTCCGTGGTCGTCCACGAGACCCACACGCACAGCGATCCGGGCCACGCGGGCACGGCGGGTGCCCGGCTGGCCTGCCTGAACGTCGATTTCTAGTCAGAACCCCCAGCTGCGCTCGGGCACCACGCGGATGCGGACGGAGTACTTGGCGTCGAACCCGTCCGCGGTCAGGCCGATCGCCTCGTAGCGGGAGCCGTACTTGTCGAGGTATCCGGGCGCTTCGGACGCCTTGCCCGGCTCGACGTGCGCTTTGCCGCTCACCACGAGGATCGAGCCGCCGCCGGGGTTGCTGTTGAAGTGGAAGCTCACCTCGGGGTTCGCCTCGATGTGCCGGAGCTTCGCGGTGCCGGGCTCGCTGAACACCACGATGTCTTCGCCGTCGAGGACGAACCACACGGGCCGCGGTGCGGGCCGCCCCTTCGGAGTGACCGTGGTCAGCCAGGCGATCGGCTCGCCGGCGCGTTCGGAGAGTTTCGGTGCTGCCATGTCGGTGCCCCCTGGTCGTCGGTCTGTGCTCCAGGGAACCACGGGGCACCGACAATTTCTTCCCGGACTTAACGCGACGCGACCCGCCGCGCGTACCGCGTCCCGGCCGCCAGCAGGACCAGACCCGCGCCGAGGAACGCGCCGACCCTGGCCAGCCCGTCGAGCGCCGACAGGTCGAACAGCACCAGCTTGAGCACCGCGGCGCCGACCAGGATCAGCCCGGTCACCCGCAGCGCGACGATGTCGATCCCGCGCAGGAGCAGCACGAGCGCGGCGATCGTCCAGGACACCGTGATCAGCGCGTGGCCGAGGAGGAACCCGGTCCGCCCCGGGACCGCGAGCAGGGCGCCGCACAGCACGACCCCGGCGGCGCCGTACAGCGCCGAAACCCCGGCGAGCAGCCAGATCGGCAGGTCGTCGGCCGGCCCGCGGAACACCGCCAGCCGCGCGGCGGCCCACGGCAGCGCGATCGACACGGCGAGGATCAGCGCGGCGACCGCGAGCGCGCCGGTCAGCTCGGCGACCGGGTGGGCGCGGGGGACGATCAGCAGCCCGGGCGTGACGTCGAAGACCACGCCGAGCAGGCCGCCGATGGCCGCAAATCCGAGCGCGGCGGCCAGTGCGCCCCGGTTGCGGCCGCCCACCGCGGCCACGACCAGCAGCAGCGCCTCGCCGAGCAGCACCCCGGCACGAGCCGGGCCGTCGAACTGGGTCACCGTCGCCTGCAGGAGCGCGAGCAGCCCGGCCAGGCCGGCCACCTGCCCGGCGAACCCGGGCCACCAGCGGCGCGCCGCCCAGACGGCGAGCAGCAAGACGCCCGCGCCAGCCGTGATCGGCACCGCCTGCGTCTTCGGCAGCAGCACCGCCGCGATGAGCGTCGGCAGCACGGACGTCGCCAGCAGCGAAAGCGCGGCGGGGTCGTTCTCGCGGCGGCGCAGCACGATCAGCGCGAGCACGAGCCCGGTGACGCCGGCGCCCCCGGCCGCGGCGGTGTTGGCCCAGCTGCCGCCCCCGCCGAGCCACGCCGTGCTGATCACCGAGGCGAACAGCGGCGGGACACCGGCGGCGAGCGTCAGCGACGACCAGTCGCGGCGCAGCTGCACCGGCGCCGTCGCGAGCTGGATCATCAGCAGGAAGGTGACCAGTTCGGGGGTGAACCCGCGGACGATCATCGGCGCGCACACGGCACAGCCGATGACGACGGCGGACGCCAGCAGCGGCGACTCCCAGCGTACGGCCACGAGCAGCCCGCCGACGGCGACCGCCAGCCCGGCGGCGAGCCCGGCGAGCACCGGCAGGAATTCGTACAGCGTGGTCGCGGCGACGACGTCGAGGTAGAGCGTCGCGATGCCGGTGGCGGCCAGCGCGAACGCCCCGGTGCGGCCGGCGGGCTTGCGGTGCAGCCAGACGCCGGTGCCGGTCAGCGCCAGCCCGAACCCGGCGCCGACGAGCACCCGCGGCAGCGGCCCGAGCCACCCCCGCTGCACGGCCAGCACCAGCAGCAGGACGACGCCGAGCAGCGTCACGGCCCCGCCGACCCAGGCGAGCACCCGGCTGCCGGCGCCTTCCTTGCCGAGCTTCTCGCCCAGCGTCTGCCGCGGAACCGGCAGGTACGGCGTCGGCGCCGGGACGTACGGCGGCCGCTGCGGTGGCGGCGGCGGGGCGTACTGCGGTTGGGGCGGCTGCCACTGGTACTGCGGCCACGGGACCGACTCGGGCCGCACCGGCCGGGGCGGCGGCTGTGGCTGTGGCTGCGGCGGTGGTTCAGGCTGTGGCTGTTCGGCCGCTTTCGGCTGTTCGGGCGCTTTCGGCTGTTCGGCCGCCTTTTGCTGCTCGGGCTGCTTTTGCCGTTCGGGCTGTGGCTGCTGCTCGGCGTGCGTCTCCTGGCCGGCTCGCTCGGGCTGCTCGTCCCGGACGGTCCGCAGTTCGGAGCCCACCAGGGCGAGACGACGCCCCAGGTCGTCGATCTCGCCGGCGAGCCGGAGGAGCACATCTGCTTCGGTGGTCATACCGGACAGGGTCACCCAAAGGCGTCACCTGCGGATCCGTAGCACTACTCAATCCCGGGTCACGTCCTGGTCGCGGCCCGCACCTCGTCCATGGTGGTCATGATCGAGACGGTCTCGGCCAGCGGCATGAGCGGGCTTTCGGTCTCCCTGGCGGCCAGCCGCAGCGCCACTTCGTCGGCCTGGTGCCGCAGGCCACGGCCTTCATCGACGTATTCGAAGCGCCGCCGCTCGCCTTCGCGCGGAATGAAGGTGAAGGAGGCGGGAGCGTAGAAGGGCCCGTCGACCTCGATGCGCGCCTCGGTGCCGACGATCGACGCGGTGGTCGGCGAAATCGCGCTCAAGGTGCAGGTCAGCACGGCCTGCGCGCCGCCGGCGTAGCCGAAGAGCATCGACATCTGCGCGTCGACCCCGGTGAAAGCGGGCGTCGCCATCGCGGCGACGCGCTCGGGCTGCCCGAGCACCATCGACGCGAAGGAAACGGGATAGATGCCCAGGTCGAGCAGGGCACCCCCGCCCAGTTCGGGAGCGAACAGCCGGAAGGCGGGGTCCTCGGCGAACCACTGCCCGTGGTCGGCGGCGACGGTGACGACGTCCCCGAGGCTGGGCAGGAGCTCGCGGATGTGCCGGATGTGCGGCAGGAACCGCGTCCACATCGCCTCCATCAGGAAGAGGCCCTGAGCGCGCGCGAGGTCGACGAGGTCGCGAGCCTCCTCGGCGTTCATCGTGAACGGCTTCTCGACGAGCACGGGCTTCCCGGCTTCGAGGGCGAGCCGCGCGTTGGCGTGGTGCATGGGATGCGGCGTCGCGACGTAGACGACGTCGACGTCCGGATCGTTCGCGAGGGCGTCGTAGCTGCTGTGGCGGGTGGGGATGTCCAGCTCGCCGCCGAACCGCTCGGCACTCCCACTCGACCGCGACCCGACCGCGGCGACCACGCCGGACTCGGTGAGCTGCAGGTCCCGGGCGAAGGCGTCGGCGATCGCACCGGTACCCATGATCCCCCACCGCAAGGGCGTGTTCGTCATACACCGAACCCTATGCCTGCCGGGAGCGGGCCAACAAATCCGCCCGGCGACTTCCCACGAGATTCGCCACGGAATCGGAAATCTGTTGACGCGGAGAAATATTGCGATCCCTCGTAATGCATCGGACGGTCGCGGCGACTCCGATTCGGACACCATCCGAAGGTGGCTTTCGAGGAGGTTCTCACGCATGGCCGGAATCGAGTGGTTCGGCACCGACCGGTTCGGTGCGGCGACGGAGCTTTCGTTCGAGGACCACCTCTGCCGGCGCATTGTCGAGGCCCTGCTGGTGAGCGCGAGAAACGGGGTGCCGCGGAACCCGACCGTCCGGGTTCCGATCGCCGAGCAGATGCTCACCCTGCTCCCGGTCGACCGGGCGGAGTTGCGCGTCCGCCTCGAACGCGCCGTGCTGCGCAGCTGGCCCGGCGCTCCTCTCGGGACGGTCCGGGTGTTGTGCGAAACGATGACCGCCGACCGCAGTGAGGTCGAGGTCCTCGCGCCGGGCGACAGGGACGCGGTGCCCACCGCGAACCACGGACCACCGCGGCCGGCGCATGCCCGCCCCGCAGCGCCGCCGCACGCACGCCCCGCCGCGCCGCCGGTGGCCCGGTCGCTGATCCACCGCCCGACTGGCGCCCGGATCTTCCTACCGTCGCAAGGGATAACGCTCGGCCGGGCCGTGCCGCCTCCCGGCCGCCTCCAGGACACGCGAGCCGGCCGGCGCCACTGCCACGTGCTGCCGACGCCCACCGGTGTGCGGTGCGTCGACCTGCGCTCCACGAACGGCACGTGGGTCGACGGGGTCCGCATCCACGGTTCGGCGGATCTCCGCCCCGGACAGGTGATCCGGATCGGCACCACGGAGTTCGCAGTGGACGGCTCACCCGGGCGGATCCAGTGCGAACCCTCGTAGCCCCCGGCGGCGGTTTCCGGCCACGAATTCGTGTGACAGTGGGAAACAGGACGATCAGGGGCAATCATGGCAGGAGGTACCGAGGTGCAGCGAAGGTTCGGTGATCTCCTTTTCTGGTGCGCCGGAGCGGATCCGGCGCTGACCGAAGGCAGCGGGGTGCAGCGGCTCGAACGGGCCCGGTACGTCTGCACCGGGCTCGCTGTCCTGCTCACGGCGTTGGCCAGCGGCATTTCGATGACGATGGTGATCGGCACCGTCCGGCATGCGTTTTCGTCGTGGCACCTCGTTCTGGCCGCATTCTGGGCGCTGATCATCTTCAACCTCGACCGCAGTTTGGTCAGTTCGGTTTCGTACGGAAAGCCGGAGGGGCAACCGCGGCGCGAGTGGACCGGTGTGGCCGGCAAGGTCGCCGCCGTTCTCGGCCGGTGTCTCCTCGCCGTTGTCATCGCCTCCGCCGTTTCCGAGCCCGTGTTGCTGACGATGTTCGCGCCGGAGATCGCGCACCAGGTCGACATCGACCGGAACGGCCAGGAAAAGAAGACGCGGGAACAGGTGGAAGCGACTTTCTCGCAGCGACGTGCGGAAATCGAGCACACCTGGGCAACCGCGCAGCAAGCCACCGTCGACGCTCAGGCCGCCCGCGACAAGGCGCAGAAGGACGTGGACGACGAGATCGCGGGCAAGCACGGCACCGGCGTCGGGTGCTCGCTGCGGGACGGCAGTCCGTGCGCCACCTACCAGGCGACGCTCAGAGAGCGGCAGAACCAGGTCGCGACGGCTCAGGAGGCAGAGGGCAAGGCGAAGACGAAGTACGGCGCAGATCTCGCGGCGCTCAAGACGGAGATCGACCAGAAGGTCATCGAGCAGGACCGCATCACTTCGCAGGCCAACGGCCTGCTCGCGCAGGAGAAGGCACTGGACGAGATCGTCGACGCCAATCCCGCGTTGAGCCTGCGGGTGTGGATCGTGCGGGGGATCTTCCTGCTCATCGACCTGCTCCCGATCATCTTCAAGTTCTTCGCGCCTCGAAGCGTCCACGACCGGGTTGCCCGGCGCACTGTCCTCCGGGCCTTCGAGCGCGAAGAGGCTCAACACCAGGAAGACGAAGAACTCGAAGCCGCGCGCAGCCGGTCCCGGCGCGTCTCCGGCCTCGCGAGCATCCAGGCGGACGAGGACGTGCTGCTGGAACAGATCGCGAAGGAGAAGGACCTCGAGCTGGAACGGCTCAAGCTGGACCACGACCGGGATCTGCAGGTGCACCGCTGGCGGTACGAAGGCGAGATCGCGGCGGCCAAGGCCGCGTTCGGGACGACCACCGTGCTCCCGTCGTCCCGCGACGACGAGGCGGACCGGCTGACGGTGGTCGACGACTCGCACGCCGAGACCGTCCTGCTCCCGCGGCAGCGCGAGCAACCGGCTCGCCGTGTCCTGGACGATCGCTGGGTGGTGGAGGGACCGCTGCCCGACGCGGACCGCCCGGGCTTCAGCCTGGTCCTGCTCGCCCACGACCTGCTCGAGCCGAGCTTGTCGGTGGTCGTCAAACGAGCGGTCGAACACGACTACGCCCAGGAAGCCATCGAGAAGGACCTGCACTTCCTGCGGAAGATCCGGAGCAAGTTCGTGGCACCCATGCTCGGCGTGGGCCGGGACCCGCTGTTCGGCGCCTACATCGTCACGCCGAGGTACCCGCAGACGTTGAGCAGACTGCTGCGCGACGGCGACAGCGTCCGGACCCTGGAGTGGTCCATCCGCATCGTCGGGCAGGTGCTGCTGGGGCTGATGGACTCGTGGACCGCCGGCTGCGTCCACCTCGACATCAAGCCGGCCAACATCGCGCTGGACCCCGACGGCAACGTGCGGCTGATCGACTTCGGCCTCGCCAAGGCGGTCGACGACGGCACCCAGCCGCCGACCGGCGGCGAGATCAAGTTCACCCGCTGGTACGCCCCTCTCGAACAGGTGCTTCGCGAGCCGCGCAACGGCTGGGCCAGCAGTGCGAGCGACGTCCGCGCGGTCGGGGCGGTCTGGTACGAGCTGCTCACCGGGCAGCGGCCGCTCTACCACGAAGCGCGGGCGAACGGGTGGGATCCGGACGGCATCGGCGTCCACCAGCTGGTCGAGCTGCTGCGCGAGCACGACCCGATCGATCCGCGCGTGCTGAACCCCGACCTGCCCGAGTCGGTCGCGGTGCTCGTCATGCAGTGGCTCCACCGCAATCCGGCGAAGCGCGTGTCCGGGCAGCTCGGCGACCGGAGTCACGCCGAACTGGCCTACGAGGCACTGGAGCTGGTGCGGCAGGACGTGCAGGACCGGGACGTGCAGTACCAGCTGCTGCCGCCGAACCAGCTGGCGGCCGGCAGCTCCGGCGACGACGGCGGACCGTCGTCCGCTCCCACCAACCTCGGAGGTGACGGGAAATGGTGAACGTGCTGTCGGTGCTGATCGGGTTCGTCGCCGGTATCGCGACGACGATCTGCACGTTGACGCTCTTCCGCCACACGACGGCAGCCGGACGTCCGGTCCGCTCGCGGGAGCACCGGGGACGGAAGACGAGAACCCGGCGCCGTGAGCTCGCCCTCGCCGAAGCCGAAGCGGTTCCGGAGCCGCTGCCGGGCGAGCGGCCCTTGGCCCTGCCCGCGGCCGAGAGCCTCCGGCAGCTCGAGAGAGAGCGGGCCGACCGGATCGACGACGGCGAGCCGCCGGGCACCGAGGTCTTGGCGGCCGCGCCACCCGGCACCGAACTCGTCGTGCGTGATTCCGCGGCACCACTGCGCCCCGCCGATCCCGCAACGGAAGTACTCGTCGCGGCCGACCTGCAGCCGTCCCGGAAAGCCGTGGCGGAGCAGCCGGCTTCACCGGTGGCCGAAGGCGGCGAACAGCGTCGCCGGGTCGCCACGACCCTCGCCTGGCTGCGCGGCACCGACGACTTCCTGCTCAGCCGGGCCAGCACCGTGATCGGCCGCAGTTCGCAGTGCGACATCGTGCTCGGCGGCGATCGCGTGAGCAGGCGGCATTGCGTGATCAGCCAGATCGAGGACGACTGGTGGCTGGAGGCGTTCCCGACGAGCAACGGCACGTCGCTCAACGGGCAGGCGGTATCGCCGGGCCGCCCGGTCCGGCTGCGAAACGGCGACGAAGTCTGCCTCGGCGGCGCGGAGGTGCTCAGCCTGGTCGTCCCCCGCGACCGCGCGGGCGAGCTGTGCTTCGACGCCTTCGGCGACAGCGTGATCGGCAGCCGGCGGAAGAACGAGGACGCCTTTTTCGCGGACTTCTCCGTCGTCGCCGTCGCCGACGGCGTGGGCGGCCGTCCGGCGGGAGCGGTGGCGGCCCGGATGGCGGTGGACGGGGTGCGGCACGCCGGCCCGGAGCAGGACCTGGCCATGACCGCGGCCAACCTGAACCGCGCGATCCGCGCCCGCGGAGCCGACGACGTGCTGGCGACCGGGCTCGCCACCACCCTCGACGTCGCGATGCTGCGGCCGCACGGCACGCGCTTCCGCGTCGAAGGCCTGCACGTCGGGGACGGCACCGTCCTGCTGCAGACGGAGGCGGGGATCAGCCGCCTCGTCCGGCCGCACGCCACGCAGGGGTTCGCGCTCGCGGGACGGCGTGACCCGGTGGCCAAGGGCCGGCTGCTCCGGGCGGTGGGCCTTGCGGACTCGGTGCAGCCCGACCACTGGGAGAAGATCGCCGCGGTGGGGCAGCGGTTCGTGCTGGCCACGGACGGCCTGGTCGGCTCGCTCGGTGCCGAACGCCTCGAGGAGGTGCTCCTCGCCGCGCGCGACGAGCCGCCTCGAGAGTGCGTGGCCACCCTGCTGGCCATGGTGGGACAGGTCGGTGCGGCCGACAACGTGACCGTCGTCGTCGCCGACGTGATCGAGGAACGAAAGCAGGGATGAACGTGGCTCGCCTGACCTTGATCACCCCGCCGCAGCCGGACCGGGACGTCCTGGCCGGCACCGAGGTCTACCTCGACCGGGAGTTCTTCTCGGGCGCCAGTGGCCGGGTCGCCATTTCCCGCCGGCCCAACACGCCCTGCCTGCGTTATCGAGCGGGGGACTGGTGGCTGGACAACGACTCGACCGCGCACAACGGCCTGCTCTCGGTCCACTTCGCCGGTGAGCCGAAGCGGGTTCAGGTGCCGCAGCGGTGTTCGGTGCGCCTCCCGGACGGTCGCGCCGAGGTGATCGCCTGGAACAAGGAATGCCGGTTGTGGCTGGCCATCGAAGGATCGGCGCACCAGGGCGTCAAGGTCGGCACCCCGGACGGCGAGCGCACCGAAGTCGGCGTGCCGGGCGCGGTGCTCCGGGTGCGCGAGCTGTGGCAGCGGGTGCCGGTGCACCGGGTGATCCTCGCCGCGCACTACCGCGAGTACTTCACGGCCGGGCTGCACGCGCCGGCCCCGCAGGGCCGCACGCAGACAATGCGGTGCATGGGGCAGGAGAAGGCCACCCAGCTCGACCGGGCCCTCCGCGAGACGATGGACGCGGTCTGGGGCGAGCAGGGGCACGGCGAAGAGCTGCCGGACTACCTGATCAGCCAGCACCTCCTCGGACCGCGTGACCTGCACCTCGTACCGCACCGGGCGTGCCGCCACCAGCGTCCCGGCCCGGTCGGGCACGACAGCAACTGACCGGCGCTCCGCCGCCTGCACACCGTTCCGAGCCCTCGATCGGCGTGATCGACACCACAGGCGACAATGGAGGACGTGACCGCGACCTTGAGCAAGCCCGCCCTGCGAATCGGCCCCTACGAGGTCGATCCGCCGGTGGTGCTCGCGCCCATGGCCGGGATCACCAACGTCGCCTTCCGGCAGCTGTGCGCCGAGTACGGTGCCGGTATCTACGTGTGCGAGATGATCACTGCCCGCGCCGTCGTCGAACGGCACCCCGGGACCATGCACATGATGACCTTCGGGGCGGACGAAAAGCCCAGGTCCATGCAGCTTTACGGGGTGGACCCGAAGACCATGGCCGAGGCTGTCCGGATCATCGTCGGCGAGGGGCTCGCCGACCACGTCGACTCCAACTTCGGCTGCCCGGTCGCGAAGGTGACACGCAAGGGCGGCGGGGCCGCGCTGCCGTTCAAGCGGAAACTGTTCGAAGCCATCGTGCGCGAGTCCGTGAAGGCGGCCGGGGACACGCCGTTCACGGTGAAGTTCCGCATCGGCATCGACGACGACCACCACACCTTCCTCGACGCCGGCCGCATCGCCGAGGCCGAAGGCGCCGCCGCCGTCAGCCTGCACGCGCGCACCGCCGCCCAGCGCTACTCCGGCCAGGCCGACTGGACGAAGATCGCCGCGCTGAAGGAGGCCGTGACCAGCATCCCGGTGCTCGGCAACGGCGACATCTTCTCCGCCGCCGACGCCCTGCGCATGGTCGAGGAGACGGGCTGCGACGGCGTCGTCGTCGGCCGCGGCTGCCTCGGCCGCCCGTGGCTGTTCGGCGAGCTCGAAGCGGCTTTCCAGGGCCGCGCGCTGCCCACCCCGCCGAACCTGGGCGAGGTGGCGGCCGTGCTCCGCCGCCACACGGAACTGCTGGTCGAGCACGACGGCCACGACAAGGCGATGCGCGACATCCGCAAGCACATGGCCTGGTACCTGATGGGCTTCCCGGTCGGCTCCGAGCTCCGCCGCGGCTTCGCGATGCTGTCGTCGATGGACCAGCTCGACGACCTGATCGCCCAGCTCGACCACTCGGCACCGTTCCCGGACGCGGCCACCGGCCCGCGCGGCCGTCAGGGCTCGCCGGGCAAGGTCACGCTGCCGCATGGCTGGCTCGACGATCCGGACGACGACTGCGTCCCGGAAGCCGAAGATATGCACTCGGGCGGCTGAGCTGCACCAGGCTCAGGCCGAACAGCAACACCCCCAGCGGCACGTGCACGACCTTGACGTGCGCGATCCCGAGGAACACCTGCGCTGTCACAAGGCCCAGGAACACGGCCGCGTAGAGGATCATCCCCGGCGAGCCCCCACCGGGCCGCCACACCAGGACCGCGGCGACCACCTGCACCACGGCGACAATCCACACCGTGTAGGCCGAAGCACTGTGCAGGACGTGCCCGTTCGGGGTGGTCAGCAGCAGGCCGGCGGTGATCGGCGCCAGGAAGAGCGCCAGCGTCTGCAGCGCGATCGTGCCGCGCAGAAAGATCGTCATGCCCGGTAGACGGCGCAGCCGCGCGGAATGTGAGGTCGACCGCCCGATCGGGTGAGCCGGCCGACCGTGACATCTGTCAGCCCGAAGTCGTGGCGGACGGCATCCTTGCCGAAGCCCCCGCCGCGACAAGCTCGTCCCATGACGACGAACCAGCCCGCAAGCTCCCTGGTCAAGACCCTCGCGATCGAGGTCGCCGTGCCCATCGGCGTCTACTACGCACTCCACTCGCTCGGCGCGAGCGACTTCACCGCCCTCGCCGTCTCCGGGGTCTTCCCGCTGGCCAGGACGCTCTACCAGTTCGCCAAGGACCGCACGCTCAACGGCCTCGCCCTCGTCGTCCTCGTCACGAACGTCGTGGGCATGCTGCTCACCTTCGTCTCCGGCGACGCCCGGATGATGATCGCCAAGGATTCGCTCGGCAGCGGGATCACCGGCCTGGTCATCCTCGCCTCCGCCTTCACCGCGGCCCCGATCATGACCAAGACGATGCGGCCCTTCCTCACCCGCGGCAAGGCGGAGAACGAAGCCGCGTGGGAACGGCTCAGCGGCACCGAAACCTTCGACGCCATCCTGCGGCGCTGCAGCGTGATCTGGGGCATCGGCTTCGCGCTGGAAAGCGCGGTTCGCATCGTCGGCGCCTTCACGCTGCCGATCTCGACCATGGTGTGGCTGAGCACCGCCATCTTCGCGGGCGCCTTCGCGGTGATCATGGTCGTCTCCGGCAAGGTGGCCGAGAAGGCCGGCAAGATGATCGTCGCCGACGCGAAGCCCCTCGTGGCCGCTTGACCTGCGACAACGCCGGGTGTACAGGTGTGGACATGTACAGCAAGCGGCAGCAGCTGGTCGGCGACCTCACCGACCTGATCCGCTCCGGGCGCCTCGCCCACGGCGAACGCCTCCCCGGCGAGAACCAGCTCGCCCTGCAGTACCAGGTCAGCCGCGGCACCGTCCGCAGCGCGCTGTCCGAGCTCCAGCAGCTGGAGCTCATCTCCACCCAGGCCGGTGTCGGCTCCTTCGTCATCTTCGACGGCGTCCAGCTCGACCAGCGGATCGGCTGGGCGCAGGCCCTCGCCGACGCCGGCGCGCCGGTCACCACCGAACTGCTCGGCATCGAGGCCGTCGAAGACCGGGCCCTCGAAGAAGAATTCGGCGAACCGGCCTACGTCGCCGTGCGGCGGCTGCGGCGGGAGCACGACCGCGGGATCTCCCTGGAAACCGCCACCGTGCCCGCCGTCGGGCCGCTCGCCGGCCTCCCCGAGACCGGCCTGCGGGACGGCTCCCTGACCAAGACCCTCGAAGCCGCCGGGCGGATCTCGGTCGGAGGCGACCAGTGGATCAGTACCGAACGCCTCGACGCCTGCGCCGCCGAACTGCTCGGCCGCAGCATCGGCGAACTCTTCCTCCGCGCCGAACGGACGTCGGTCGACATCGAAGGCCGGCTCGTCGAGCGGGTCGTCAGCCTGCTGGACCCGGACCGGTTCCAGTTCCACCTCACCTTCGGACACCGGTGACCGCGCGGGACCGGGCGCTCGGCGCGTTCACCGGGCTGGCCGTCGGCGACGCGCTCGGCATGCCGACGCAGTCGATGTCCCGCGCCGCCATCGCCGCCACCTACGGACCGGTCACCGGCCTGCTCACCGCCGTCGCCGAACAGCCGGTCGCGCCGTCGATGCCCGCCGGCTCGGTCACCGACGACACCGAACAGGCCGTGCTGCTGGCCCGGCTGCTCATCGACGGCCGCGGCGTCGTCGAGCCGCACGTCTTCGCCGACGCCCTGCTGATCTGGGAGGCCGACATGGTCCGCCGCGGCTCCGCGGACCTGCTCGGACCGTCCACCAAACGCGCGCTCGCGCGGCTCCAGGACGGCGTCCCGGCCGACGAAGCCGGCCGCACCGGCACCACCAACGGCGCCGCCATGCGGGTCGCGCCGGTCGGCATCGCCACGCCGTCGGAAAACCTGCACCGCCTGGTCGACGCGGTCGTCGCGACCGCGCGGGTCACGCACAACACCAGTTTGGGCATCGCTTCGGCCGCGGCGGTCGCGGCCGTCGTCTCCGCCGGGGTCGACGGCGCGAGCCTGGCCGAAGCCCTCGACGCCGGTGAGCGCGCCGCCGTCGTCGGCGGGGAACGCGGGCACTGGGCGCCCGGCGGGGAGATCGCCGCCCGGATCCGGTGGGCGCGCGACTGGGTGCGGGGCATGGCGCCGGCCGCCGTCGCCGACGCGGTCGCGCAGGTCATCGGCACGTCGGTCGCGTCGCAGGAGTCCGTCGTGGCCGCGTTCGCGCTGGCCGAAGCGATGGGCGACGACCCGCCGTCGGCGTTGCGCCTGGCCGCCGGGCTCGGCGGCGACACCGACACCGTGGCCGCGATCTGCGGGGCAATGCTCGGCGCCGCGCACGGTGTCGGCGCCTTCCGCCCCGACGTCGTCGAAACCGTGCTCGCCGTCAACCGGCTCGAATTCGGGCCGCTCGTCGACGAACTCCTGAAGCTGCGCCGCCGATGACCGGGCGGCTGGTACACACCGGGCAGGTCGTCGTCGACCTCGTCATGGCGGTGCCGGCCCTGCCCCCGGTCGGCGGCGACGTTCTCGCTTCATCAACGAACCTGTTGCCCGGCGGCGGTTTCAACGTCATGTCCGCAGCGGCACGCTCCGGCGCGAAAGTGCTTTACGCTGGCAGCCACGGAATCGGCGGCTTCGGCGATCTCGTCCGCAGCGCCCTCGCGGCCGAAGGTATTGCCCTGGCCCACGATCCGGTGTCCGAAATGGACACTGGGGTCGTCGTCGTGCTGGTGGACGCGACCGGAGAACGCACCTTCGCGACCGGCACCGGCGCCGAAGGACGGCTGAGCGCCGAACTTCTCACCCGCGTCACCCCAAAGAATGACGACGTCGTGTACGTGAGCGGATACAGTTGGTTGCACGAGATCAATCGCGGCGCCCTCATCGAGTGGCTGCCCCGGCTGCCCGGCTCGAAGATCCTGTTCGACCCCGGCCCGCTCATCACCGACATCGACCCTGGAGACATCCATGACCTTTTGTCCACCATAGACATTCTGAGTTGCACCGCCCGCGAAGCCGAGGTGCTGGGCGAGCTGCCGCCCGTCGCCATCGTCCGCGAGGGCGCGAAAGGCTGTCGTGTCCACGAAAACGGCCGGATCACCGACGTCCCCGGGTACCCGGTCGACGTCGTGGACACGACCGGCGCCGGCGACACGCACTGCGGCGTGCTGGCCGCGGAGCTGTTGCGCGGCAGCACCGTCCTCGACGCCGCCGTGCGCGCCAACGCGGCGGCCGCGCTTTCGGTGACCCGGCGCGGCCCGGCGACGGCGCCGGGCCGGGAAGAGATCGACCAGCTGGTGGAGGCCATGCGATGACCGGTTCCCGCAGGCTCGAGGTGGAGACCAACGGCCTCGACGTGATCGACGACGCCGAGCGGCGCGGGCGCCCGCGGCAGCTGTTCTGGCCGTGGTTCGGCGCGAACGTGTCGGTGCTGGGGCTGAGCTACGGCTCGTTCACCCTCGGCTTCGGCATCTCGTTTGGGCAGGCGCTGGTCGCCGGCGTGGTCGGCATCCTGTTCTCGTTCCTGCTGTGCGGGTTCATCGCCATCGCCGGCAAACGCGGGTCGGCGCCGACGATGCTGCTCTCGCGGGCGGCGTTCGGCGTGCGCGGCAACCGGCTGCCGTCGGCGATCTCGTGGCTGCTGACGGTCGGCTGGGAGACGGTGCTCGCCGCGCTGGCGACGCTGGCCACGGCGACGGTGTTCGAGCGCCTCGGCTGGGGCGGCGGAACACCGACGAAGGTGGTCGCGCTCGTCGTGGTGGCAGCGCTGACCGTCGCGGCGGGCGTGCTCGGCTTCGACGCGATCATGAAGCTGCAGACGTGGATCACCTGGATCACCGGCGTGCTCACGGTGGTCTACGTGGTCCTCGTGGCCGGCGACGTGCACTGGGACGCCGTCAGCGCGCTGCCGTCCGGCTCGGCGCAGCAGTGGGTCGGGGCGCTGGTCTTCCTGATGACCGGCTTCGGCCTCGGCTGGGTCAACGCGGCCGCGGACTACTCGCGCTACCTGCCGCGGTCGGCGTCGAGCCGGGGCGTGGTCGGCTGGACGACGTTCGGCGCGTCGGTGGCGCCGGTGGTGCTGCTGGTGTTCGGGCTGCTGCTGGCCGGCTCGTCGCCGGACCTGAACAAGGCGATCGCGGCGGACCCGATCGGCGCGCTGACGACGTTGCTGCCGCTGTGGTTCCTGGTGCCGTTCGCGATCGTCGCGGTACTCGGCCTGGTCGGCGGCGCGGTGCTGGACATCTATTCGTCGGGGCTGGCGCTGCTCTCGGCGGGCCTGCGCATCCCGCGCCCGGCGGCGGCGCTGGTCGACGGTGTGATCATGATCCTCGGCACGATCTACATCGTCTTCTTCGGCGGCGAGTTCCTCGGCCAGTTCCAGGGTTTCCTGGTGACGCTGGGGGTTCCGGTCGCGGCCTGGTGCGGCGTGATGCTCGCGGACGTCCTCCTGCGGCGCCGCGACTACGCCGAGCCGGACCTCTTCGACCCGGCGGGTCGGTACGGTGACATCCGCGTCGGGCCGATCGCCCTGGTCCTGGTGGCCACGGCGCTCGGCTGGGGCCTGGTGACGAACACGTCCGCGGAATGGCTGAAATGGCAGGGCTACCTGCTGGAACCGCTGGGCCTGGGCGGCCGCAAAGGCGCGTGGGCCTTCGCGAACCTCGGCGTGCTGCTGGCGCTGGCCTTGGGGTTCCTGGTGACGTTGCTGACGCGGCGGCGGGTCCGCGAACAGGAGGCAGTGTGAGGAGAATTCTGGCGGTCATCGACCTGCAGAACGTGTTCGCCGACAGGGCGAGCCCGTGGTTCACTCCCCGCTTCGCCGAGGTGGTCCCACGAATCCACCGCTTGGTGACGGCTTTCGGTGACGACGTCGTGTTCACCCGGTTCGTCGCGCCCTCGCGCCCGGAAGGAGCGTGGCGCCGGTATTACGAGCAGTGGCCGTTCGCCTTGCAAGCGCCGGATTCGCCGCTGTATCAGGTGATCGACGCGTTCGAGCCGACGTCCACAGTGGACGCGACCACGTTCGGGAAGTGGAACGCCCGCATGGCCACCCGGGTCGGCGGCGCGGGCCTGGTGCTGGCCGGCGTCTCGACGGACTGTTGCGTGTTGTCGACCGCCCTGGCGGCGGCGGACGCGGGTGTCGCGGTCACCGTGGTGTCCGACGCGTGCGCGGGCGTGGACGACGAGAGCCACGCGAAAGCGCTGGACATCCTGCGGCTGTACGCGCCCTTGGTGACGGTCGCCACAGTCGCGGAGGTGCTCGGCTAGGCTGGGCTCGGTGAGCCTCGAAGCCTCGGCGATCGCGTTGACCACGGCGGTGGTGAAGGCTGCCGCCAAGATCTGGCTCGGAGATCGCCCGATCGCCGCGGACGCCACGGCCAAGGTGTTCGACCTGCTCGAGAAGCAGGTGACCGGTCTCAACGACCGCCGCAAGCTCCGGCTGCTGTTCACCAACCTCGAGTCCCGGGTCGCGGATCGGCTCCTGCCGTTCCTCGACGTCGAGTTCCGCTCGCTGCCGGAGAACGAGCGCGCGGCCGCAGTCGATGCGGTACGTGAGACGTTCGAGCGCGCCGCGTTGACCGACGAAGACCTGTTCGACGCCGACCTCGACGCCGCGTACCTCTACCGCTACCTGCTCCGGACCGTCCCCGGCGTCACCCGGCTCCTCTCGGCCGACGCGACCGAGCTGTACCAGCGGGTGCTGCGGGAAAGCTGCGCGTACCTGGTGCAGGTGACGAGCACCCTGCCACGCTTCCAGCCGGGCGCGCTCGTCGAAGTCCTGCAGCGCGAGACGGAGATCCTCGAGACGGTCCGGAAGGTGCTGGCGACGCTGCCGGAACGCCGTCACCCGGACGACTTCGCCGCGGACTTCCGCCGTCAGGTCGTGACGGCGCTCGACCGGATGGCGCTGTTCGGCGCGGGCCTGGCCGAGGCGACCCGGCTGTACCCGCTGTCGGTCGCCTACCTGAGCCTGAGCGTCACGACCGAGGACGACGTCGCCGGCGATCGGATCGAGCACGTGCTGCCACGGACGTCGAGGATTCTCCTGCGCGGTGAAGCCGGCTCCGGCAAGACGACGCTGCTGCAGTGGCTGGCCGTCCAGTGCGCGAGCCGGCAGCTGCAGAACGTCGGTGGCTGGGACGACCTCGAGCCGTTCCTGGTGCGGCTGCGCCGGTTCAGCCACTCGCCGCTGCCGACCCCGGAACGCTTCCTCGACGAGGTCGGCAGGCACATCGCCGACGAGATGCCGTCCGGCTGGGTGCAGCGGCACCTGCGCCAGGGCCGGGCCGTCGTGCTCGTCGACGGCCTCGACGAGGTCCCGGACATGCGCCGCCGCGAGGTGCGTGAATGGCTGCGCGAGCTCGTCGGCGCGTTCCCGCGCGCCCGGTTCGTCGTCACCACACGCCCGACCGCGGTGACCGCCGGCTGGCTGCGCGACGAGGGCTTCACCGAGGTCCGCCTCCAGCCGATGACCCCGCGCGACGTCCGGACGTTCGTCACGCGCTGGCACCACGCACTGCCGGACGGGCCGCTCGACCAGGAACGTGATGCCCTGATCGCGGCTATCGGCGCCCGCAGCGCGCTGCGGCGGCTCGCCGAGAACCCGCTGCTGTGCGCGTTGCTGTGCGCGCTGCACCACCAGGGCAACGGACGCCTTCCGGAGAACCGGATGGAGCTGTACGAAGTCGCGTTGCGCATGCTGCTCGACAGCCGCGACATCGAGCGCGGGATCGAGGCTCCCGTCCGGCTGTCGCTGACCGAGAAGCTGGTGCTGCTGCGGAGCCTGGCGTACTGGCTGGTCCGCAACGGCCACACGGACGTCCCGGCCGCCGACGCCGAAGCCCGCATCACAGCGAAGCTGCGTTCGATGGGTCAGATCGACGTGACGCCGCGGACGGTGTTCCGGCACCTGCTGGATCGCGGTGGCGTGCTGCGCGAACCGGTCCCGGGCCGGATCGACTTCGTGCACCGGACGTTTCAGGAGTACCTGGCCGCCGAAGAGGCGATCGAAGAGGACGACATCGGCATCCTGACGGCGAACGCCCACCGCGACGACTGGCGCGAAGTGGTGGTCCTGGCGGCGGGCCACGCCCATCCCGCGCAGCGCGAGCGCCTGCTGGACGGAATCCTCCAGTGGGACGCGGACGAGAAGGGCCGGCTGAAGCTCGACCTGGTGGCGCTGGCCTGCCTGGAGACGTCACCGGTGTTGAGCGAGCGGCTGCGCAACGAGATCGAAGATCGGGCCAGCACGCTGATCCCGCCGTCCAGCGACGAGAAGGCGGCGGCGCTGGCAAGAGCCGGCGAGTTCGTCCTCGACCTCTTGGCCACCGCTGACCCCGAAACTCCCGAAGCAACGGCGGCGACCGTCCACACGATCGCGTCGATCGGCGGGCCGGGGGCGTTCGAACTGCTGACCCGCTACCGCAATGCCCGGGAAAAGGCCGTGGTGGACAAGCTGGTCTGGGCCTGGACCCGGTTCGACCCGATCGAGTTCGCCGAACGCGTGCTGGCCGATCTGCCGATCGATTTCCTGTGGTTGGACGAACCGGCGGCCCTGGCCGGCCTGAAGCACCTGCGGCATCTCAGGCGCCTCTTCTGTGACGTCACCGGTCCGGACGAGTTCTGCCTTGCGCCGTTGGCGGACACCTCGTTGGAAAGCATCATGCTGGAAGGGGGCCGGGCCGATGCCTCGACGGACATCGCACCGCTGTCAGGGATATCCACCCTTCGCGAGATCATCGCCACGACGCCGACCCACGGGTGGGCGCGACTGGCCGAACTGCCGCTCCTGAAGGCACTCACGCTGAGCCACATCGAAGACATCGGCTTGATCGCCGAGCTGACCCCCTTGCGGCACCTGTCCGCGCTGACGCTGCGTGACCTCCCGCACCTCGCGGATCTGCGGTGTTTGTCCTTTCTGGACCAGCCGCACCAGCTCTGCTTCGAAGTCTGCCCCAGCCTCCGGGATGTCCGCGCCCTGGTTCACTGGGCCGGCAGCCTGACCGAGCTCAGCTTCTTCGATTGCCCCGAGGTGGACCTGAGCTTGTTGCCTTCCCTCACTGGCCTCCGGGTGCTGGAGCTCGCGAACACCCCCGTCCCGGACCTTCGGCTCGTGTCCCGGCTGAGCTCCCTCCGGGAACTGCACCTGCACGGCAGCGGCGACATCGATCTGAGCCCCCTCGCCGACCGGCCCGACATCGAGGTGAAAGCAACCGTCGACCCCTCGTACTCCGACGTGGGAGCGGCAGCAAGCGATAGATTCAGGTCGTGATCGACCACATCAGCATCCCCACCGAGGCCGGTTCCTTCGACGCCATCGCCGCCGGGCCCGAAGACGGGCGGCCCGTGCTGCTGCTGCACGGCTTCCCCGAAGCCGCGATCGAATGGGAGCACCAGGTTGCCACCCTCGGGGTGCTCGGGTTCCGGGCCGTCGCGCCGGATCAGCGGGGGTACTCGCCTGATGTGCGGCCCGAGCAGGCCGGCGACTACTCCATCGATCACCTCGTCGGGGACGTCGTCGCGATCGCGGACGCGCTGGGGTGGCCGGAGTTCGACCTCGTCGGGCACGACTGGGGTGGCGCCGTCGCCTGGTGGACCGCCGACATGCACCCCGGACGTCTTCGCAGCCTCGCCGTCGTCTCGACGCCGCACCCGGGTGCGCTCGCCGATGCCATGAAGACCGATGAAGACCAGCACCTGCGGACGCGCTACATGACCGAGTGGCGACAGACCCGTGTCACCGAGCGGCGGATGCTGGAGAACGGCGCCCGCGCGCTGCGCGAGATGTTCGATCGGCGTGTCTCACCGTCGAAAGTCGACGACTACGTGCAGCGGCTGTCCGAGCCGGGCGCGCTGACCGCCGCCCTCAACTGGTACCGGGCCGGGCGGCCGGGCGGGAAGATCGGCACCATCACCGTGCCGACGCTGTACATCTGGAGCACCGAGGACGTCTCCTTCGGCTCCACCGCCGCGCTCGACACCGCCAACCGGGTCACCGGGCCCTACCGGTTCGAGATGCTCGAAGACGTCTCGCACTGGGTGCCCGAAGAAGCGCCGGAGGCCGTCACCTCGCTGCTCGTGGAGCACCTCAACGCGCGGTGACGGCGCGTCACCCCGCCGGGCGGATCGCGGGTAACCCACCCGCCTCGCGGTACGGCGCACGGCGGGCCGTCGTGTTCACTGGGGCACGTGGATACCGCGACCGAACCCGAGACCGAGCAGGTCGTCTTCGTCACCGAGGACGGCGTGCCCACCGGCGAAACCGGCCCGAAGCTGGCCAGCCACCACGAGCACACCCGGTTGCACCTGGCCTTCTCGTGCTACGTCCTGCGGCGCAGCGACAACGCCCTACTGATCACCCAGCGTGCCCTTCACAAGAAGGTCTGGCCGGGGGTCTGGACCAACAGCGTCTGCGGCCACCCCGCGCCTGGCGAAGCGCTCGAGGACGCCGTCCGGCGCCGCGCGGGCTACGAGCTCGGCCTGCCGTCGCTGTCGGAGCTGCACTGCGTGCTGCCGAGTTACCGCTACCGGACGCCGCCGTTCCAGGGGATCGTCGAGAACGAGTTCTGCCCGGTGTTCGCCGCGTGGGCCGACGCCGAGCCGGCGCCGAACCCGGAAGAGGTCGGCGACTGGCGCTGGGTCGCCTGGACCGACTACACGGAGTTACTGAACGATGCGACGGCTAATGTGAGTTACTGGGCCAAGGACCAGTACTCGCAGCTCAAGGGCATCGAGCCGTTCTCCGGGCTTTGAGCCGAGCGCTTCGGAGAGTCACCGTCACAGTCCCGTTTGAGCGAAATTCATCTTCTTCGGCACCGGTACCTCAAGCGCGGCCGTCCCCTCGACGACAACCAAGGGGTGGTGGAGGTCGGGATGGTCGCCGAGGGCGAAGGCGCGCTGGGCCGGGCGGCCGGCCCGCAGCCGCCGGACCTGCTCCGCCTGCACGAGGCCATCGCCGGCCTCTTCGCCACCCAGGGCGACTGGCGGCGGGCCTACCAGCACCTGCGGTCCGCGCTGGACATCGCCCGCGACGGCAGCCTCCGCGACGCGCTGACGTCGAGTTACAACCGCCGTTACCTCGACGAGCGCCTGTACGGACCGCTCACCGACCGTCCGCCGCTGTCGCTGGCGCTGATCGATCTGGACCACTTCAAGGGCATCAACGACACGTACGGTCACCTCGTCGGCGACCGCGTCCTGCGCCGGGTCGCCGATCTGCTCCAGGAGAACCTGCCGCCGGACGGCTTCTGCGCCCGCTACGGCGGCGAGGAGTTCGTCCTGTGGTTGCCGGGCGTCGACGCCGGGCGGGCTCTCGGTGTCGTCGACGGCGCCCGGCTGCGCGTCGCCCGTCATCCCTGGTCAGAACTCCAGCCGGGCCTGCGCGTGACCATCAGCGCCGGCCTCGCGCACGAGCCCGGCACGCCGTCGTCGCCGGAGCGCCAGTTGCGCCGCGCGGACGGTCTGCTTTATGCCGCGAAACGCGCGGGCCGCAACAAAGTCGTCTATCACGACGCGCAAACGACACAGTTAATAACCCACTCTGAGTAACGCAAAGGGTGCATTACTCCGTCTGTCGACAAGGGGTATCACCCGTTTGTCGACGCGCACCGGCCGTTCGTCGACTCAAGGTGAAGAAAATTCCGATGGGGTGTCGTCACGAACGGGGGGTATCCGTACGATAACGAAAACCGCCGGGGGAACGATCACCTCCTGCGGGGGAAGACGGCCAAGTCGAAGCAACCCTTCGATCGCGCGAAAGGAGACCGAGTGCCGGACGAGCTCGACAGCCCGGGAACCGGTCGCCGCCCCGACGTTCCCGCGCGCCCCCGGCCCGGACGGCGCCGGTCGATGGAGGACCAGGGCGGGATCAGCGTCTCCGACGTCGTCGCCAAGACCACCGGCGCTCGCCCGGTGCCGCCGCGCGAGCAGCAGGACCGCCCCGACCAGCCGGGACGCCGGGTCCGCGCCGCCGAACCACCGGCCCCGCCGCGGTCGTCGCAGCCGCGCGCCCCGCGGCCGGCGCAGGGGCCCGCTGAAGACCCAGTACCCACGGACGCCACACGTCAACCGCGCGCGCCCCGCCCCCGCCAGCCCCGCCGCACGACGGCGGCCGCCCCGCTGCCCGAAGCCCCGCTCCAGCGACGCCCGCCGGCGGCCAACCCGGGCCCGCAGCAGACGTCGGCGGCGCAGCAGCCGCCCCGACGCCCTCGCCGCCCGGGGGCCGAGGACGGGCCCGCACCGCGGCGCGCGCCGCGCCCGGACTCAGGTGCACCCCAGCGGCCGACGCCGGACAGCCCGTCGCCCCGCCGGGCTGATGGGGCCGCGGGCCGCCGCCCGGCCGGTCCGGTCGACGCAGGTGCGCCGCGCCCTGCCGCGGACGGCCCGCCGCCCCGCCGCACCGGCGAAAACCCTCGGCGCCCGGCCGACGCCGCAACCCCGCGCGCCACGCCGGACAGCCCGGCGCCCCGCCGAGCCGCCAATGGGGTCGAGGCTCCGCGGCCTGCCGCGGACGGCCCTGCGCCCCGCCGCACCGGAGAAGCCGCAGGCCGCCGCCCGGCCGACGCCGCGTCCCCGCGCGCCACGCCGGACAGCCCCGCACCACGCCGCACCGCCAACGGGGCAGCAGCTCCGCGCCCCGCCGCCGACGGCCCTGCAGCTCGCCGAGCGGTCGACGTGTCAGCAGCTCAGCATCCCTCCGACGGTGGTGTGCCGCCGCGGGCTGCTCTTGATCCGCTGACCATGACCGATGAAATGGAAGCGATCGACGAGGCCACCCAGTACCGGCGCAAGATCGATCACACCCTCGCCCGGTTCTCCGCGGCCCACGATGAGATGGAAGCCGAGGAAGCCAAGCGGCGGGAACGTCGTGAGCGGCTCTCGCCCGCCTCCATCCTCGAGAGCACCCGCACCGCCCTTCAGCGCGTTGTCACCACTATCCCCTCCGAAGCCGCCGAAGCCGAAGCAGCGGCCGAGCTCAGCCGGCAGCAGGAAAAGAAGCGGCGGTCGGCTCTCGCCGGGCGGATCGCCGCCGCCGTCGTTGCCGGGCTCGTCTTCCTCGGGATCGGGGGTGCCTGGGGCGCTCAGACCTACTTCGACGCGAAGTTCACCCAGGTCTCCGCGCTCGACGAGAACTCCTCCGACATCCAGGACGCCGAGGCGCAGGCCAACGACGAGAACTTCCTGATGGTCGGCTCCGACACCCGCGACGGCGCCTCCGCCGAGGAAGGCGTCGGCACCGCCGACAGCACGCCCGGCGCGCGGAGCGACACCGTGATGGTCGCGCACATCCCGGCCGACCGGAAGCGGGTCGTCGTCACGTCGTTCCCGCGCGACCTGGAGGTCAACCGGCCGGACTGCCAGAAGTGGGACCCGGCGCAGAACAAGACCACCGACGAGGTCTACAAGGGCGCGAAGTTCGCCAAGCTCAACACCGCCTACGCCGTCGGCGGGCCGGCCTGCGTCACCAAGGTGATCCAGCAGATCACCGGGCTGCGGATCAACCACTTCGTCGGCATCGACTTCAACGGCTTCAAGGAAATGGTCGACGCCGTGCACGGCGTCACCATCCACAACGAGATCCCGATCGACGACACCATCCTCGGCAAGGTGTTGCTGCAGACCGGCGACGTCACGATCTCCGGTGACCAGGCGCTGAACTTCGTCCGCGCGCGGCACGTCAAGGGCGACCCGACGTCCGACTACGGCCGGATCAAGCGGCAACAGGAGTTCATCGGCGCGCTGCTGAAGAAGGTCATGTCTTCGGACGTCGTGCTCGATCCCGGGAAGCTCAGCGACTTCATCAACGCCTTCGCGAAGGCGACCTTCGGCGACAACCTCGGCGTCAAGCAGATGATGACGCTGGCGCAGTCGATGAAGGGCCTGGACCCGTCGAAGATCGCCTTCCTCACCGTCCCGACGGTCGGCATGGCCAACAACCGCGGCAACGAGGTCCTCGTCGTCAGCAAGACCAAGGCGCTCTTCGACGCGCTGCGCAACAACACCCCGCTGCCCGACCCGAACGCGCCCGTCCCGGCGAGCGAGCAGGCGCCGCCGACCAGCACCTCGAAGTCGAAGAGCAGCGGCAGCTCCAAGTCGACCACCACCCGCAAGAGCAGCGGAAACGGCTGATCCGCGAGGATCGTTAGGCCGGGTTCACGTGCGGTTCACCCGGCGATGCGGTATTTGGCCACCCTTGGCCGTAGGGTTGGCCCATGCGTGAGGCTTACCATGTCGAACTCGAACAGCTCGCCGACCACCTGGCCGCGATGTCCGTCCAGGTCGCCGACGCCATGGAGCGCGCCACGCGCGCCCTCCTGGAGGCCGACCTCAGTCTCGCCGAGCAGGTGATCAGCGACGACTCGAAGGTCGACGACGCCCGCGCCCAGTGCGAGGAGCAGGCGTACGCCCTGCTGGCCCTCCAGGCGCCCGTGGCGACCGATCTGCGCACGGTGCTCGCGGCGATCCACGCCGCGGAGAGCCTGGAGCGCATGGGCGACCTGGCCCTGCACGTGGCCAAGGCCGCGCGGCGCCGCCACCCGGAGCCGGTGCTGCCGGACTCCGTCCGCCCGTACTTCTCCGAGATGGGCGAGGTCGCGGTCAAGCTGGCCCGCCAGGTCGAGCAGGTCATCCACTCCAAGGACGTCGAAGCGGCGAAGACCATCGAGTCCGAGGACGACCAGGTGGACGACATCCACCGCCACCTGTTCACCGTCCTGATGGACCGCGAGTGGCCGTACGGCGTCGCCTCCGCCGTCGACGTGACGCTGCTGGGCCGGTTCTACGAGCGCTACGCCGACCACGCGGTGTCGGTCGCGAAGCGGATGATCTTCGTGGTCACCGGCAAGATGCCGGGCTACGGCACCGACGACGACATCTGAGCCACGCAAGCGAAACCGCCCCCGGTCGCGGCCGGGGGCGTTTTCATTGCTCCACTTAGGACAAAAGAAAGGCTTTTCCCGCCGCCCCGAGCGCGGCGGGAAAAGCCTTCCCGGTCAACGGCAACTCAGCCGAACCGGCCGGAAATGTAGTCTTCCGTGGCCTTTTCGTCCGGGTTGGAGAAGATCTTCTCCGTGTCGTTCAGCTCCACCAGCCGGCCCGGCTGGCCGACACCGGCGAGGTTGAAGAACGCCGTCTGGTCGGAAACCCGGGCCGCCTGCTGCATGTTGTGCGTCACGATGACGATCGTGTAGTCCTTCTTCAGCTCGCCGATCAGATCCTCGATCGCCAGCGTGGAAATCGGGTCCAGGGCCGAGCAGGGCTCGTCCATCAGCAGCACGTCCGGCTGGACCGCGATCGCGCGGGCGATGCAGAGCCGCTGCTGCTGACCGCCCGAGAGGCCGCCGCCCGGCTTGTTCAGGCGGTCCTTGACCTCGTTCCACAGGTTCGCGCCGCGCAGGGCGCGCTCGGCGATGTCGTCGAGGGTCTTCTTGCCCTTGGTGCCGCCCAGCTTCAGGCCCGCGACGACATTGTCCTTGATGGACATCGTCGGGAACGGGTTGGGGCGCTGGAAGACCATGCCGATCGTGCGGCGCACCTGGACCGGGTCGACCGCCGACGCGTAGATGTCCTCGCCGTCGAGCAGCACCTGGCCGTCCACGCGGGCGCCGGGGATCACTTCGTGCATGCGGTTGAGCGTGCGCAGCACCGTCGACTTGCCACAGCCCGACGGGCCGATGAACGCGGTGACGTTGCGCGGCGGCACCGACAGGGTGACGCCGTCCACGGCGTGGAACTTGCCGTAGTAGATGTCCACGTCCTTGACGTCGATTCGCTTGGCCATCAGGAACAGCTCACTTCTTCTTCGGGGCGACGAGGCGCGCGAACACGGTGGCGAGGAGGTTGATGATCGCGATGATGAGCACGAGGGTCAGGGCCGCGCCCCAGATCCGGTCGAAGCCGACCGTGCCCGGGTCCATCGGGTTGCTGACGCGCTCGTTGTTCATCAGCAGCGGCAGCGCGGCCTGCTCGCCGCTGAAGATGTCCCAGTTCGTGTAGGCCGAGTAGCCGACCAGGACCAGCAGCGGCGCCGTCTCACCCATGACGCGGGCCAGCGCCATCATGATGCCGCCGATGATGCCGGACAGCGCCGTCGGCAGCACGATCTTCATGATCGTCTTCCACTTCGGCACGCCGAGCGCGTACGACGCCTCACGCAGGTCGTCGGGGACGATCCGCAGCATCTCCTCCGACGACCGGACGACGACCGGGATCATCAGCAGCACCAGGGCCAGCGAGACGGCGAAACCGCTGCGCGGCAGGCCGAAGGTGGTGATCCACAGCGCGTAGATGAACAGCGCCGCCACGATGGACGGGACACCGGAGAGGATGTCGACCATGAAGGTGGTCGCCTTCGCGAGCTTGCCGTTGCGGCCGTACTCGACGAGGTAGATCGCCACCAGCATGCCGATCGGCACGGCGATGATCGCGCACACCAGGCCCTGCAGCAGGGTGCCGATGATGGCGTGCAGCACGCCGCCGCCTACCTCGTCGGACAGGACGTCGCCGAAGTCTTCGGTCCACCAGTTGCTGTAGGGGATCCGCTTGATGCCGTCGACGATCACCGTGTAGAGCACCCACACCAGCGGGACGACGGCGATCAGGAACGACAGCCAGACGAGCGTGGTCGCCAGCCCGTTCTTGACCTTGCGGGCCAGGCTGACCTGCTGGAAAGCGGGGGTCGTCGCGGGGGCTTCGAGCGTGGTGGTGGACATGCTCAGTCCCCCTTCTTGTCACCGATGATGGACCGCGCGGCGAAGTTCACGACGAAGGTGAGCACGAACAGCACCAGGCCGGCCGCGATGTACGCCCCGGCCGAGACCTCGTTGTTGAACTCGCTGTAGTTCGCCGCGATCTTCGACGCGAACGTGGCGCCGCCGTCGAAGAGGCTCCAGTCGAAGTTCTTGCCCTGCGGGATGAGCAGGATGACGGCCAGCGCGATCGTCTCGCCCAGCGCGCGGCCGAGACCGAGCATGGACGCGCCGACGTAGCCCGCCTTGCCGAACGGCAGCACCGTCGTGCGGATGACCTCCCAGCGCGTCGCGCCGAGCGCCAGCGCGCCCTCGATGTGCGGCGTCGGCGTGCGCTCGAACACCTCGCGCGAGAGCGACGTGATGATCGGCAGGATCATCACGGCCAGCACGATGCCGGCGGTGAAGATCGTGCCGCGCACGCTCGGCGAGACGTTGCCGGGCGCCAGCAGCGGGAACCACGAGAACGTGTCGTTGACCCACTGCGAGAACGGCTCGATCGCCGGCGCGAACACGAGGATGCCCCACAGGCCGAAGATGATCGACGGCACCGCGGCGAGCAGGTCGATGATGTAGGCGAACGGCCGGGCGAGCCGCGGCGGCGCGTACTGCGTCAGGAACAGCGCGATGCCCAGCGAGACCGGCATCGCGATGATCAGCGCCACCAGCGACGTCGCGACGGTCACCTCGAGCAGGTCGAGGATGCCGAACGACATGTTCGCCGGGTCGTTGGTCGACCAGCCGTGGTTGGTCAGGAAGTTGGCCTTGTTGGCCTGCAGCGCCGGGATGGCCTGGATGAGCAGGAAGAGCCCGATCAGGCCGATCAGGGCGACGACGAAGATCCCGGCCCCGGTGGTCAGGTTCTGGAAGATGCGGTCACCGGGCCGCACCTTCTTCGGTTTCTCGGCCGCGGGCGGCTGCTTGTCCGCCGGCGGGGCTGCTTGCTCCGAAATCGGGACCTCCGGGGGCGTCGTGACGGACGACGAACGCCCACCGGGGTCGCCGGTGGGCGTTCGCGTCGAGGATGACTCGCTCATCAGCTACTTCTGACCAGCCTCTATCACTCGGATGTCAGTCGCAACAGGTCAGGAGATGGCCTTGACCGCGGCCAGGACCTTGGTCTGCAGCGACTGCGGGATCGGCACGTAGCCCTTCGACGACAGCGGCTGCTGGCCGTCGGTGGCCGCCACCGTCAGGAACGCCTTGACTGCCTTCGCGACGTTCGGGTCCGCGTACTTCGAGCAGACGATCTCGTAGGTCGTCAGCAGCAGCGGGTACGCACCCGGGGTGTTGCTGGCGTAGATGCCGTTGAGGTCGAGCGCGAGGTCGTTGGAGCCGTCCTTGAGGAACTTCGCCGCGTCGAGGGACTTGGCCACGTTCGCCGCGTTGAGCTCGACGCCGCCGGAGCCGCTGTCGATCAGGGCCGGGGTCAGGCCGTCCTTGGCGAACGCGCCCTCGACGTAGGTGATGCCGCCGTCGGAGGCCTTCACCGCGGTCGCGACACCGTTGGAGCCCTGGGCACCGTTGCCGACGCCACCGTTGAACTTCTTGCCGGCACCCTTGGTCCAGTCGGCCTTCGCCGCCGCGCCCAGGTACTTCTGGAAGTTGTCGGTGGTGCCCGATTCGTCGGCGCGCGAGACGACCTGGATGGCCTTGTCCGGCAGGTTCAGGCTCTCGTTGCCCTTGACGGCCTTGATGGCCGGGTCGTTCCACTTGGTGATGGTGCCGCTGAAGATCTTGGCGGTCACCGACGGGGTCAGCACCAGCTTGTCCACACCGGACAGCTTGTAGGCGACCGCGATCGGGCCGACGACCAGCGGGATGTTCCAGGCGTCGCTGGCGCAGCGCTTCTTGGCCGCCTCGGCGTCGGCGTCCTTGATCGGCGAGTCCGAGCCGCCGAAGTCGATCTGGTTGGCGTTGAACTGCTTGACGCCCGCGCCCGAGCCGCTCGGGTTGTAGTTCACCTGCTGGCCGGAGCACTTCTTGCCGTACTGCTGCGTGAAGATGTCGATGGCGTTCTTCTGGGCCGACGAACCTTCCGCGGAGAGCGGGCTCTTGCCACCGCACTCCACGTCGGCGGTGCCGGTGGCAGCGGGCGCCGAAGCCGTGTTCGAGGCGCTGCTGTTGGTCGCCGCGGGGTCGGAACCACAGGCGGCGAGCACGAGGGCGGCGCTCGCGACGATGCCCACCGCGCTCAGGGGCCGCATGATCTTCACTGCTGTTTCCTCCATCAGGAGCTTGACCGGGTCGTCGCGGCGTGCTGCCGCGCCGGATCCGGACATTAGGCAGCCACGGTGGACGGGCGCCCCTCTCCAGATGAACGGAAAGTGAACAAGGTGCCGGGTGTGAGCAGTGCTACTAGCCCGAAAGAGTGCCGTGTCCCGCCCGTGACCTGGGCGTTCGCACACTGTGACGGATTGTTGGCGCGCCGTTTGTAACGGTCACCGTCCGTATTGGACGTCTGTCTCGTACCGCGCGAACCCCAGCTTGGTATAGACCGCCAACGCCGGCGCGTTGTCGCCTTCGACGTACAGGATGATCTGCCGCAGCCCCCGGTTCGCGAGGTACCGGAGCCCGGCCAGGGTGAGCGCCCGCCCGAGCCCGCCGCCCTGCGCGGCCGGGTCGACGCCCACGACGTACACCTCGCCGACGCGCTCGCCGCCGAACCGGCCGGGCGTCGGCTCGTGCACCTTCGTCCAGTGGAAGCCGATGACCTCGCCGTTTTCTTCGGCGAGGAAGAAGCCGTCGGGGTCGAACCAGGGCCGGGCTTCGTCGGCGCGGACGTCGTCGGCGGTCAGCGCGCCCTGCTCGGGGTGCCAGTCGAAGGCCCGCGCGTTCACCCGGACCACGGCGTCCTCGTCCTGGCCCGGTACGAAGGTCCGCAGCGAGACGCCGTCGCGCAGGATCGGCTCCGGCCAGTCCGCGCCTTCGACGTCGACGTGCAGGATCAGCAGCTCGCGCTTGCGCTCC
The DNA here is from genome assembly GCF_053601215.1 of Amycolatopsis sp. NPDC004772. Lineage (NCBI taxonomy): Bacteria > Bacillati > Actinomycetota > Actinomycetes > Pseudonocardiales > Pseudonocardiaceae > Amycolatopsis > Amycolatopsis sp. NPDC004772. The sequence continues at coordinate 69,681 of NZ_JBSGBK010000006.1, read as the reverse complement.
AGGCCGGTCTTCACCGCCAGCTTCTGCGCGGCCGGATGATCGCCGTGGGCCCAGACGCGGAAGCCGACCGCGGCCCGCTCGTCGAGCGCCTGAAGCAGCTTCGCGCCGTATCCGCGGTCACGGTGGGCGGGGTGCACGAACAGCTCGGCGACCTGGTGGCCGAAGGAGTCACCGGTGGTGTCGAGGTGCGCGTAGCCGACGACTTCGCCCTCGACGCAGGCGACGAGGTGCTCACCGCCGTCGAACTCGCCGGGCAGCGGGCCCTCCGGCGCGACCTCGGGCCGCCCATCGGCCTCCCGCACGGCCAACAGCAGCCCGCGCACGTCCTCGAGCTGCTTTTCGTCCAGTTCCTGCCGCCACTCTCCGGTCACCCCTGCGACCGTACCCGCGGCCGAGGCAACGCGACGGTTGTCACCGCGTCCAGGTGAACGTGGGGACGTCGTCAGTGCGCGAGTTCGGGGGTCTCGGCGGGCGCTTCGGCCTGGGCCGGGACGCCCGGCCGCGGACCGCCGCTCTTGGCCGGCCGCTCGAACTTGTAGCCGACGTTGCGCACGGTGCCGATCATCTGCTCGTGCTCCGGGCCGAGCTTGGCGCGCAGCCGCCGGACGTGGACGTCCACCGTGCGCGTGCCGCCGAAGAAGTCGTAGCCCCAGACCTCCTGCAGCAGCTGGGCGCGGGTGAACACCCGGCCGGCGTGCTGCGCGAGGTACTTGAGCAGCTCGAACTCCTTGTAGGTGAGCTCGAGGGTGCGCTTGCGCAGGCGCGCGGTGTAGGTCGCCTCGTCGATGACCAGCTCGCCGACCCGCAGCTCGGCGTCGACCTGGGCGGAGCCGCCGTCGCGGGTCGTCACCAGGCGCAGCCGGGCGTCGACCTCGGCCGGGCCCGCGGTGGGCAGCAGGATGTCGTCGGTGCGCCACTCGGCGCTGACCGCGACGAGCCCGCCCTCGCCGACGACGGCGATGATCGGCGTGGCCGCCTCGTCCTCGCCCGTGCCCTTGAGCAGGCGGCAGAGGCTCTTCGCCGAGGCCAGGTCGCTGCGGGCGTCGAGGAGGATCACGTCACGGTGGCCCGCGTCGAGCAGGGCCGTCACCTCGGGAGCGCGGACGCGTACGGTGTGCGGCAGCAGGTCCAGCGCGGGAAGCACCGAGGTGGCGTCGGCCTCCGCAGTCAGTACCAGAAGGTCCAGGCTCATCAGCCGCACCGCCTTCGCGTCGTCGCCGCACAGCGGCGTTGGTCGGTGCTAAGTGAGAATAGCGGCTGAACGGCCGGGCACCTAACCCTTGCTGGATCGATCACACCTGGAGGAATCCCGGTGTCCCCGACGAACAGGAGTACGGACGCGATGGTGAGCAGGCCCGTGACCCGGGACGACCGACCCGCACCGAGGCCCGACGCACGACGCCGCGGCCGTCGGGCCCGGCGCTGGGTGATCGCACTGATCGTCCTGGTCCTGCTGCTGGTCGGCGCCGATTTCGGGGCCGCGGCGTTCGCCGAGCACATGATTTCGCAGAAGGCCCGCACGCAGCTGCAGCTGAGCGACGACCCGTCGGTGACGATCCACGGCTTCCCGTTCCTCACGCAGGCGCTGAGCGGTGACTACAGTCACATCAGCGTGTCCGCCGCCGGCCTCCCGGTCGCGGACAAGCTGCAGGACGTGGCGGTGAACGCCGAGCTCGAGGACGTCAAGGCGCCGCTGTCCGACCTCACGAACGGCAACACGAAGGCGATCACCATCGGCCAGCTGACCGGCGCGGTCACCATCAAGGCCGCCGACCTGGCCCGGCTGTCCCCGCTGGACAAGATCAAGGACCTCCGGATCGAGCCGTCGACCACCGAGTACGTCCAGAACGGCGACAGCGGGCAGAGCGAGCCGGCGCCGACCACGACGAAGACCACCGAGGGCCAGCCCGACCAGGACGAGTCGAGCACCGGTGTCCGCATTTCGGGACACCTTCAGTTCGCGGGCAAGGATCTGGAAATCTTCTGTTTCGCGATGATCGAGGCGGACGCGGCCAAGGGCACGATCAACTTCCTCCCGAAGCGCCTGCAGTTCGGGAACGACCAGGAGACCACGGTCGTCCCGCAGGCGGTGCAGAAGGCGCTGATGCCGAACTTCAACGCGTCGATCAGCACGAAGGACCTGCCGCTGTCGGTCACCCCGACCGGCGTGCGGGTGCAGAGCGGCTCGGTGACGATCAAGGGCAAGGCGGCGAACGTGTCGTTCGCGGACCTGAGCAAGTAGGGAGCGGTGCGGTGACGGGGCTGTGGGTGCTCGTGGCGACGCTGGTGGCCGCCGCGGCCGTCGGCGGGCTGCTCAAGGCCCGCAACGGCCGGGTGCGGGCCGCCAAGCCGGCCGCTCGCGAGCTGCCCGCCCCCGTCACCGACGTGCTCGACCCGGCGTCCGCCGTGACGCTGGTCCAGATCTCCACCACCTTCTGCGCGCCCTGCCGGCACGCGAAGGCCGTGCTCGCGCCGCTGGCCGAGCGGACCGACGGCCTGCACCACGTCGAACTCGACGTCACGAACCAGCCCGAGGTCGCGCAGTCGCTGTCCGTGCTGCGGACGCCGACCACGATCGCGCTGACCCCGGACGGCCGGGAGCTCCTGCGCGTCGGCGGCGTCCCCAAGGGCCCCGAACTGCTGGACGCGCTGAGGCCGCATCTCACAACGCGGACGTCCTGACCGGGATTCTTCCCGGATCCTGGGAATCGTCCCAAGGTATGAACGTGGTTCCCACCTTGAGAGAGCGCTGGGTACCCTCGCACCCGTGACCGGGCTGACCAGCTTCTTCCTGACGCAGCGGCGCGCAGTCGACCTCTGCCGCGTCCGCAGCAGCCTGTGTCGCGTTCAGTCCGACCGGCACTGAACTCCCCGATCCGGTCCCCGCCAGCCCTGATGCCGCTGACGCGTGCCGTTCGCACGCACCCCTTGCTCCAGCTGGAGGCACCATGTCCGCCGGACCGGCCGTCGACCCGCGCGGCCCGCGGTTCGCCGCCATCCTGACCACGATCGTGCTCGCGGTCGTGCTGGTCACCGAGTGGTGGCCGCTGCTGGCCGTCCAGACCGTCGTGTTCGCCATCGGCGCGTTCGTCGGGCTGAAGCAGGCGCCGTACTCGATCGTCTACCGCGCGCTGGTGGCCCCGCGCCTCGGCCCGACGTCCGAGCGCGAGGACGCGGCGCCGCTGCGGTTCGCCCAGGCCGTCGGGTTCGTGTTCGCGCTGGCCGGCACGGTCGGCTTCGCCGCCGGGATCACCCCGCTCGGCATCGTCGCGACGGCGTTCGCGCTGTTCGCGGCCTTCCTCAACGCGGCCTTCGACTTCTGCCTCGGCTGCGAAATGTTCTTGCTGATCAAACGCTTCAGCCCCGCCCGCGCGTCGTCCTGAAGTCCAACCCAGAAAGAGAGTTCTGTTCTCATGAGCCGTGAAGACGTCCTGGTCACCACCCAGTGGGCCGAGGAGAACCTGGACACCCCCGGCGTCGTGTTCGCCGAGGTCGACGAGGACACCACCGCCTACGACGCCGGCCACATCCGGGGCGCGGTGAAGTTCGACTGGCGGAACGACCTGCAGGACGGGGTGCGCCGCGACTTCGTCTCCAAGGAGGGCTTCGAGAAGCTCCTCTCGGAGAAGGGCATCGCCAACGACGACCTCGTGATCCTCTACGGCGGCAACAACAACTGGTTCGCCGCGTACGCGTACTGGTACTTCAAGCTGTACGGCCACGAGAACGTCAAGCTGCTCGACGGCGGCCGCAAGAAGTGGGAGCTCGACGGCCGTGAGCTGAACTCCGACGACGTCAAGCGCGACACCACCGAATACAAAGCCCAGGACCAGGACCTCTCGCTGCGCGCGTTCCGCGACGAGGTCGTCCAGTCGATCGGGTCGAAGAACTTCGTCGACGTGCGTTCGCCCGACGAGTTCTCCGGCAAGCTGCTCGCCCCGGCGCACCTGCCGCAGGAGCAGTCCCAGGTTCCCGGCCACATCCCCGGCGCGCTGAACGTGCCGTGGGCGAAGGTCGCCAACGAGGACGGCACCTTCAAGACCGAGGAAGAGATCAAGGAGCTGTACAAGGACGAGGGCATCGACGAGGGCAAGGGCACCATCGCCTACTGCCGCATCGGCGAGCGCTCGTCGATCGCGTGGTTCGCGCTCCACGAGCTGCTGGGCTACGAGGACGTGAAGAACTACGACGGTTCATGGACGGAATACGGCTCGCTCGTCGGCGTGCCGGTCGAGTTGGGAGCCAAGTGATGGCGGTTGACGACAGCTGCGGCGCACCGGTCCAGGAGGCCACGCCGGCGGACTTCGACACGCGCGGGCAGGTCGTGCTCGCCGGCAAGGTGACCGGCGCGAACGGGCCGGTCGGCGGCGCGTTCGTCCGGCTCCTCGACGGCGGCGGCGACTTCACCGGCGAGGTCGTCTCGTCGGCCGACGGCGACTTCCGCTTCTACGCGGCGCCGGGCGAGTGGACGGTCCGCGCGCTGCACCGCTCCGGCAATGGCGAAGCCTCGGTCACCGCCGAGGGCCCCGGCCTGCACCAGCTGGCCATCTCGGTCGCCTGAGTTCCGCTTCACCCGCGAAGGCCTCCCTGCTCCGGCAGGGAGGCCTTCGCGCGTTCCGGCCGGGTGACCGTGCTCACCGCGCCGACCCTGCGCAGGGCCGTTCCGCACCCGGCGGACTATTCTGCGGGGCGTGGAAGCCTTCTTTACGACTCTGCTGGTCCTCGCCGGCATCGCGATCACCTGGTTCGCCGTGTACGTCGTCTACCGGCTGTACGCGGACCAGCGCTGACCCATGACCGCCAGCGGCGACGAAGCCATCGTGGCAGCGGAGAAGCGCGCGGAAAGCACCCGCACGCGCAACCTCCCGCTGTGGGACGACCTGCCCATCCCCAACGACACCGCGAACCTGCGCGAGGGGCCGAACCTCAACGACGCCTGCCTCGCGCTGCTGCCGCTCGTCGGTGTCTGGCGCGGTGAGGGCGAGGTCGACTACCCGACCATCGACGGCCCGCGCAAGTTCGCGCAGCAGCTGACGATCTCCCACGACGGCCGCCCGTTCCTGATCCACGAGTCCCGGGCCTGGCTGCTGGACGACGAGGGCAACGTCGTCCGGCCCGCCGCCCGCGAGTCCGGGTTCTGGCGGCCGCAGGAAGACGACACGATCGAGCTGCTGCTCACCCACAACACCGGCATCGTCGAGCTGTACTACGGCAAGCCGCGCAACCAGACGTCGTGGGAGCTCGGCACCGACGCGGTGATCCGCACGGCCACGGCCAAGGACGTCACCGCGGCCCAGCGCCTGTACGGCCTCATCGAGGGCTCCCTCGGCTACGTCGAGGAGCGGGCCATGGTGGGCCAGGAGATGCAGCCGCACACTTCGGCGCTGCTGCACCGCGTCGTCGGCTGACGCCGTGCGCTGGCGGCGGTGCGGCGAGGACGCCGCCCTGCTCGACTGCGACTCGCCGGACCAGCTGCGGGCCGCCCACGCGACCGTGCTCGCCGCCCGGCCGCCCGGGGTCGTCGACCTCGTGCCGGGCGCGCGCAGCCTGCTCGTCGTCGGCGGCGTCGCGGCCGTGCGGGCCCTGCTCGAAGCCGCCGATCTCACGCACCCGCCCGCGGGCGAGCCGCGCGAAGTGACCCTCGACGTCCGCTACGACGGCGAGGACCTGGCCCTGATCGCCGCCGACGCCGGGATTTCGCCCGAAGCCGTCGTCTCGATGCACACCGAAGCCGGTTACACGGTCGCGTTCACCGGGTTCGCACCTGGCTTCGGCTACCTGACCGGGCTTCCAGCTCCGCTCCAGCAGCCACGCCTGGAGACGCCGCGCACCTGCGTCTCGGCCGGGTCGGTCGGGATCGCCGGCGAGTTCACCGGCGTCTACCCGCGCGAGTCGCCGGGCGGCTGGCGGCTGCTCGGGCACACATCGGCCACGCTGTTCGACCCCCACGCGGACCCGCCCGCACTGTTCGCGCCGGGGGACCGCGTGCGCTTCCGGAGCGTCCGGTGAGGAGCCTGGAGGTGCTCGACCCCGGGCGGTACGCGCTGGTCGAGGACCTCGGCCGGCCCGGGTACGCCCACCTCGGGGTCGCACCATCGGGAGCGCTCGACCAGGTGTCGCTGCGGCTGGCGAACCGGCTCGTCGGCAACGCCGAGGACGCGGCCGGCATCGAGGCGCTGTTCGGCGGCCTCTCCGTGCGGTTCCCGGCCGCGGTGACGGCGGCGGTCACCGGCCCGGCGGTCGACGTCCGGGTCGACGGCCGCCCGGCCGGCTCCCACGCGCCACTGGCTGTTCGTGCCGGTCAGACGTTGACGCTGGGGACGCCTTCCGCCGGTCTCCGCTGCTACCTGGCCGTCTCGGGAGGCATCGCGGTCGAGCCGGTGCTGGGCAGCCGGTCCCGGGACGTCCTGTCCGGCATCGGCCCGGCGCCGCTGAGCCGCGGTGACGTGCTCCCGCTCGGCACCCCGGGGATCCCCGCGGGCGCGGACGTCGTCGTGCCCGTGCGGGCGCCCGGTGAGCTCGTGGTGCCCGTGACGCTCGGCCCCCGCGACGACTGGTTCGACGACCCGGCGGGCGGGCTCTCGGCGGGCTGGACGGTGACGGCCGAGTCGAACCGCGTCGGCCTGCGCCTGGACGGGACGCCGCTGCGGCGGGCCGTCGACGGCGAGCTGCCCAGCGAGGGCGTCGTCACCGGCGCGATCCAGGTGCCGCCGAGCGGGCTGCCGGTGGTGTTCCTCGCCGACCACCCGACGACCGGCGGCTATCCGGTCGCCGCCGTCGTGAAAACGACCGCGCTGAGCGCCCTCGCGCAGGCTCGGCCGGGTACCCGAATCCGGTTCCGGCCTTCCTGAGCAAGGCGTACCGCCGCGCGGGTGAGACCCGGGTCACCCGGTGCACCCGTCCGGGTAGGGGCCGGAACCATGTCGCGCCGTCGCCCGTCCTCATAAGCGTGGAACAGGTGACGATCAGCGGTGGCGCGGGTTTCCTCGACGTGAACGCACGGGCGCGGGCGGAGCTGCCGCAATCGCTGCGGATCGCGCTGGCCACCGGGCAGCTGCGCCGTCCGCTGGCCACCACGCTCGGGCCGGTGCTCGACCTGCTCGTCGACGGCGACTACCGGGTGAGCGGCCCGGAGCGGCTCCCGGAAGACCAGCTGCTCACGCCGACCGACGCCTGGCCGCCGTCGGACGAGGCCCGCGTCGGCTACTACCGGACGGCCATCCGCACCGGGCACCGGCCGGTCGCGGTGGTACTGGCCGACGGCGAACGCGAGCTGATCATCGACGGCCACCACAAGATCGCCGCCTACCGCGCCGAAGAGGTCGCCCCCGCCGTCGTCCGGATCACCCAGGGTCAGGCGTATTCGCCGTCGTAGGCCGCGACGAGCTCGGCGTACACCGCTCGGGAATCGGGCAGGCGCTCGCCGTCGAGGGTGTGCACCCGGGTCAGCTTGCGGACGCTGGAGGCCATGAAGACGCCGTCGCCCTCGACGAGGTCGCGCACGGTCAGCGGCTCCACTTTGATCGCCCAGCCCGCCTTCTCGGCGCCGCGGAACAGCGCGGCCTGGGTGGTACCCGGCAGGATCCCGATGCTCGACGGCGGCGTGTAGAGCGTCCGCCCCTTCGCGAGCACGACGGTCGAGGTCGGGCCTTCGAAGATCGATCCGTCGGCCGCGGTGAAAATCACATCTTCGGCTCCACGGCGGCCCGCCTCCCGCACGGCGGCCATGTTCATCGCGTAGGACAGCGGCTTCGCGCCGAGCAGCAGCCAGGGCGCGCGCTCGGCGAGATCCGGCGGGAAACCGCGCTCGAGGGTGATCGCGGCGACGCCTTCGGCGCGGGCCTTGAGGATCGCCGGGGCGACCTCCGAACCGAGCGCGAAACCGGTCGGCGCCGCGGCCGGATCGCCGTCGGATCCCCTCGTGTACACCAGTTTCAGCACCATTTCGGGGCCGCCGGCCCACCTTTCGAGCACCCGCGAAACGACCCGTTCCCAGGCCGCGAGGTCGGGCTCGGGGAGGTCGAGCATGGCCGCCGAACGGGCCAGCCGGTCGAGGTGCGGCCGAAGCTCGCGGGGCTCGCCGTCGACGACGAGGATCGTCTCGAAGACGCCGTCGCCGCGCAGCAGCCCGAGGTCGTCGACCTTGATCTGGGCCACATCGGGGTCGGCCGGGGTTCCGTCGAGGAAGACGAGCACGCGCATGCCGACACCGTACTCACCTAGGCTGGGCGGTATGCCGTACCGCTCGCCGCTGCTGGACGTGCCCGGATCGATCCCCGCCCCCGACGACCACCCCGAAGCCGGCGTCCCCTGGCACTGGGGAGACCCCTTCGCGGAGCAGCGCACGGCCTCGCGCAGCGTGGTCGTGATCGACCGGTCGCACCGCGAGTTCCTCGCCGTGACCGGCGAAGAACGGCTGTCCTGGCTGCATCTGGTGATCTCCCAGCACGTGACCGGCCTGGCCGAGGGCTCCGGCACCGAGGCGCTGGTCCTCGACAGCCAGGGCCGGGTCGAGACGCACATGGTGCTGGCGCACCTCGACGGCACGGTCTACCTCGACACCGACGCCGGCACGCACGTGACGAGCGCACTGCCCAAGGGCGGTCCCCAGACGCTGCACGAGTACCTCGAGGCGATGAAGTTCTGGTCCAAGGTGGACATCCGGGACGCGACGGGCGAACTGGCGCTGCTCACCGTGCTCGGCCCGGACGCCGAGCGCGTGCTGAGCGCGGTCGGCGCCGAGGTCGGCCCCGAGCCGTACGCCGTGGCGGCGCTGCCGGGCGGCGGCTTCGCGCGCCGGATGCCGTGGCCCGGCCGGTGGAGCGTCGACCTGGCGGTGCCGCGCGCGGCGCTGGCGGACTGGTGGCAGCGGCTGACGGACGCGGGCGCGCGGGCGGCGGGCAGCTGGGTGTTCGACGCGCTGCGCGTCGAGTCGGTCCGGCCGCGGCTGGGCGTCGACACCGACGACCGCACGATCCCGCACGAGGTGGGCTGGGTCGGCTCGGCCGCGCACGTGGCGAAGGGCTGCTACCGCGGCCAGGAAACGGTGTCGAAGGTCCACAACGTGGGACGCCCGCCGCGGAACTTGCTGCTGTTGCACCTCGACGGCTCCCCCGAGGTCACCCCGGAGACCGGCGACCCGCTGCTGCTCGACGGCCGGACGGTCGGCCGGATCGGCACGGTGATCCAGCACCACGAGCTCGGCCCGATCGCGTTGGCGCTGGTCAAGCGGTCGACACCGGTGGGCGCGGAGCTGCTGGCGGGGTCGGAGGACAACCTCGTCCAGGCGGCGATCGACCCCGACTCGGTGCCCGCGGAACAGCCCGCGCCGGGCCGTGCGGCAGCAGCGCAACTCCGTGGCTGAACGAAAGCCCCTGACAGCGAGATCACGCTCAACCGGGATAAACTGCGCTGTGATCGAAGTGCGGCCCGGTGGCAGGCGGCGGATCGACCGCGTGCTCGGCCCGGGGTACCTCAGCGGCCTGGGTGAACTGCCGCTGAACGTGCTGCGCGAGCGGCGTGACGAAGCCGCGCAGGAAGAGACCGACCTGTCCTACCTGCGCCGTCTCCTGCACGCCCGGATCGACATCGTGCGCGCGGAGCAGGCCCGGCGCAGCTCGGGCGGCGAAGCGAGCATCGTCGACCAGCTGGCGACGATCCTGGCGGACAACGCACTGGGCCCGGCGGCGGGCTCGGGCCGGCACCAGCAGCTGGAGCCGTCCCGCGCCGGCGAGCACCGCCGGCACGCGGAGGCCCTGATCGGCGACACGGACCTGACCGACGTCGGGTCCCTGTCGGACGAGAAGCTCGCTTCCGCTTTGGACACGTACGCGCGCGAAGAGCTGTCGGTGTCTTCGTTCCGCCGCGAGGTCCAAGGCGTGATGGACACGCTGAACGCGGAGATCGCGAAGCGCTACCAGCAGGGCTCGGCCACAGTGGACGAGCTGCTGGAGAACGAAGGCGGCCGCGGCGAGTGAGCAACCCGGTGCTCGCCGAAGTCGTGCGGTCGGGTTTCGTCGAAAGCGTCCACCGGGGCGCGTTGGTGATCACCGGCCCGGAGGGCGCGGTCCGGCTGGCGCTGGGTGACGTGGTTTCGCCGGTGTACCCGAGGTCGTCGAACAAGCCGCTGCAGGCGGTCGGCATGCTGCGCGCGGGGCTGGATTTCACGGGCGAGGACCTGGCGCTGGCGTGCGCCTCGCATTCGGGCGAGCCGGGGCACGTGAAGCGGGTCCTGGAGCTGCTTTCGGCGGCGGGCCTGAGCGAGACCGACTTGGCGTGCCCGCCGGACTTCCCGTTGCACCTGCCGAGCATGCGCGACGCGGCCGAGCCCCGGCGGGTGATGATGAACTGTTCGGGCAAGCACACGGCCATGCTGACGACGTGCGTCCGGGCGGGCTGGCCGGTGCCGGGGTATGCCGAGCCGGACCACCCGCTGCAACAGCACCTCGCTGAGGTCGTGTCGTCGCTTGTGGGTGAGCCGATCGCCCACACGGGTGTCGACGGCTGTGGAGCACCGTTGTTCGCGTTCTCCCTGACGGGGTTGGCGCGCGCGTTCGGCCGGATCGCGGCGGCGTCGGAGGGCCCTTCGGCGGAGGTGGCGTCGGCGATGCGGGCAAATCCGTGGCTGGTGGCGGGAACGGGCCGCGAGGACACGGCACTGATGTCCGGTGTGGAGGGTCTGGTGGCCAAGGCGGGCGCGGAGGGCGTCCAGGCATTCGCACTGCCGGACGGCTTCGCGGCGGCAATCAAGATGGACGACGGCGCGAAGCGGGCCTGCGCACCACTGGCGGTGACGGCGCTGCGGTACCTGGGGGTGGATGTGTCGGGTCTGGAAGAGCTGGCACACCCGCCGGTCTTGGGTGGCGGGCAGCCGGTGGGCGAGATCCGAGTGCCGGAGTTGCGCTGACGCTGGCTGGTTGCCTCCGCCGTGCCGCGTTGGCCGCTTCTCGCGCTGCCACCCGCCTGCTGCCGCGCCGCCGAACCTCGCTGGCCGCCTCCGCCGCGTCACCTTGGCCGCGCCGTCGAACCCGCCAGCCGGGCCCGCCGCGCCGCCTGACTGCATCGCCGAACCCGCCGACCCACCCTGGCTGCACCGCCGAACCCGCCGGCCACTTCCGCCGCGCCGCCGAACCCCGCTGGCCGCCTCCGCCGCGCCGCCGGAGCCCTCGGCCGCCCCTCTGTCGCAGCTGCGGGCCGACCGAGCGTTGCGGCCGCTGGTCAGCGCAGCACGCGGCGGTCCGTGGCTGAGCAGCCCCCGTTTTCCACGCTACCGGTGGGCACCGACAGTTTCGGGGCGGAGAGCCGCCCTTGCCGTCCGGTTGTCCACTAGTTGGCGCGCTCGCGGGCGGCCACATCGCCCCAGAACTCGCGCAGGTCCGAGAACAGCTCGGCCAGCTCCTCGACGTTGCCCGAGCGTAGGGCGTCCAAGATGTCGTGGACCTCGTCGGCTGTGTTGTCGGCCTCCAGGACCGGGTCGGTGAACAGCTGGACCAGGCCGCCGTAGTCGAGCTCGATCACCGAGTCTTCGTGGAAGTTGTCCAGCCAGCGGCGCGTCTCGAACAGCACTCGGCCCGGCCCCGAGTCGCCGAAGGTCTGCTCCAGCAGGTCGCCTGCCTCGCGGGCGCGGTGCTGGGCGTCGGCGAGGGTGGCGCGCCAAGACAGTTCTCGCTGGGGGTCGGCGCGGCCGTTGCCGAGGACCAGGCGGCGCTCCTCCGGCTCGATCAGCACGAACCACGGCAGCGGCACCGTCCAGGTCGTCGACAACGTGTGCGCCGCCGACGTGGTCAGGTCCGCCATCGCCGACTTCGTCCGGGCGCGGATCGTCTCCTGGGTGAAGCCGCCTTCGTCGAGGACGACGTTCTTCAGCGCCGGGTGGGCGTCGCCGAGGAAGGTGACCAGGGCCGCCGCCGAGCGGGCTCGCAACTCCAGCGGGCAGACCAAGGGCCCGTTCTCGGCTTTGCCTCCGGGCACTTCAGCGGGGTCGAGGACCAGGACGTCGGTCAGCAGGCTCGGCGCCGGACGGCCGTCCGCGAGCTCGGCCGGCAGCAGTCGCCGGGGGGCGGCCACCTGTGACTTGAGCCACATGGCCTGCTCGCGCGCTCCCGCGTCCGTCCGCCGCAGCTTGGCCGCCGCGACGGCCGCACGCAGCCGTTCGTCCGGCGGATCGCCCAGGGCGAGCAGGGGTTCGTACACCCGCAGGTAAGCCACGAAGGGACGGAGCACGGGTAGATCGTGGCACGTCTACCTGCACCGATCGTCACCGACCGGCCGGTAACCGGTGTCCGGCGAACACTGTCGCGACCGGCACACCGTGCCACGTCGCATCGAACCCCCCGGACACGGTACGGTGTGAGCAGGAAAGAATTGTCGAGACGATGCGGGGCCGCCGATTCCCCCGGCCGCCCCGCCCCTGTGCGAGGGGGTCGAGCCATGGGGCGCGGCCGGGCTAAGGCCAAGCAGACGAAGGTGGCGCGTGAGCTCAAGTACAGCTCGCACGAGACCGACTTCGATGCTTTGCAGCGCGAGCTGTCGAGTAACTCCTCCAGTGACAACCACCACGAGGACTCTGCCGACAGCCGGTATGAAGACCCGTACGACGACGGGTACGACGAGTACCGTCGTTGAGCACGCGTAACCGCGCGAGGGCGTAGCCGGGCACCACCCGGCGACCGCCCTCGCGCGCTGCGTGCTGCCCACAATGCTGTCCAAACAGGGCGTGCGGGTCGGCGAAGCGGACGAAGGAGTGAGCCGGTGGTAAGTCGGGTTGGAGTCGTCGGGGCGGGCCTCATGGGGTCCGGCATCGCCGAGGTGCACGCGCGGTCCGGGTTGGACGTCGTGATCACCGAGGTGAACCAGCCGGCGCTCGACGCTGGCAAGGCGCGCATCGAGAAGTCGCTGCAACGCGGCGTCAAGAGCGGCAAGCTCTCGGCCGAGGACGCCGACGCGGCCCTCGGCAGGGTCCGGTTCACGACGGACATCGCCGAGTTCGCCGACCGCGAACTGGTCATCGAGGCGATCCTCGAGCAGGAGCAGGCGAAGGTCGACGTCTTCCGCCAGCTGGACAAGATCGTCGAGGCCGAGGACGCGCTGTTCGCGTCCAACACGTCGTCGATCCCGATCATGAAGCTGGGCATGGCGACGGGCCGGCCGCAGCAGGTGGTCGGCATCCACTTCTTCAACCCGGTGCCGGTGCTGCCGCTGGTGGAGCTGGTGCCCTCGCTGCTGACCAGCGAGGAGACGGCCCGCCGCGCGGAGGAGCACGCGACGACGGCGCTGGGCAAGACCGTCATCCGCTCGCAGGACCGCGCCGGGTTCATCGTGAACTCGCTGCTGGTGCCGTACCTGCTCTCGGCGATCCGGATGATCGAGTCGGGCTTCGCCTCGGCCGAAGACATCGACCGCGGCATGGAGCTGGGCACGGCGCACCCGATGGGCCCGCTGCGCCTGTCCGACCTGATCGGGCTGGACACGATCAAGGCCATCGCGGACTCGATGTACGCGGAGTTCAAGGAGCCGCTGTACTCGTCGCCGCCGCTGCTGCTGCGCATGGTGGACGCGGGCCTGCTCGGCAAGAAGACCGGCCGGGGCTTCTACTCCTACAGCTGACCGCGGTCGAAGGTCACGGGCGCCTCGAAGGCGGCCCGCCTGGCGGCGCGCCTCAGCACCGCCAGGACGGCCGGCCCGAGCAGGACGATGGCGACCGCGTTGGTGATCGCGCGGCCGGTGTCCCAGCCGAGGGTCGACGTCAGGACGGTGTAGGTCGCGAACCGGCGAAGGTTGTCGAGGAGCGGCGCACCGGGCACGAAGCCGAGCTGCGTTCTGTCCCCGGCGAGGAACGGCCACGACCACAGGCTCATCAGCATGCCGAAGAAGTAGGCCGCGAAGACGCCGTAGCCGACCAGCATGGCGACCTCGGCCTTGCCCCGCGGTTTCCGCGGCAGCAGGCCGGCCCCGAGCCCGATCAGTGACGACGCGAGCATCTGGAACGGCAGCCACGGCCCGACCCCGGCGGTGAGCAGCGCGCTCGTGAACAGTGACGTCGACCCGAGCACGAACCCGAACCCGGGCCCGAAGACGCGGCCGGCGAGCACGAGCAGGAAGAAGACCAGCTCGATGCCGCCGGTCCCCGCGCTGAGCGGCCGAAGCCCGGCGTTGACGGCCGAGAGCACGCCGAGGAGGGCGAGCGCTTTGGCGTCGATGCCGCCCCGGGACAGCTCGGCGAGCACGACCAGGATGAGCACCGGCAGGGTCGCCATGAAGACGAACGGGGCATCGGCGGTGTGCGCGGCCGCGGTCGGCTGGGGGTGGGCGAGCAGGGGCCAGCAGAACATGGCCATGCCGAGGAGGCTCGCGACGGTGAGGACCGACGCGGGCCGTGGGGTCAGGCGGACTGTGCGGGGTCTGAGGAAGTCGGTCATGTCCGGGTCACCTCGGCCGGGACGCGGTCGCACGGGCACTTGCTCATGCCAGTGCCTCGGCTACCTCGTCGACCGTCAGCCAGCGCTCGGGGGCCAGGATCTTGGCCACCTGCGGGGCGAAGGCCGGTGAGGCGACCACGACCTCCTTCGTGGGGCCGTCCGCTACCACCTCGCCGTCGGCCATGACCGCCACCCGGGTGGCCACCGTTGCCACGAACTCGACGTCGTGGGTGGCCAGCACTACCGCGTGGCCCTGCGAGGCCAGCTCTCGCAGGGCCGCCGCGAAGCGCCTTTTTGCGTGGTAGTCGAGGCCGCGGGTCGGCTCGTCGAGCAGGACCACCGGTGGGGCCGACGCCAGCTGGATCGCCAGCACCAACGCCAGTCGCTGCCCTTCCGAGAGGTCGCCGGGGTGCGCTTCACCGGCGACTCCGGGAGCCAGCCTGTCCAGCAGGCCCCGGGCCGTTCCCGCCGGCACCTCCGACTCGGTGTCCGCCTGTGCGCACTCGGCGTCCACCGAATCGAGGTACAGCAGGTCGGCCGGGGTCTGCGGGACCAGGCCGACGCGCTGACGGGCCACTCGTGGCTTGAGCGACGCCGGGTCCGTGCCACCGACGTCGACCTTCCCCGCCGACCTCGGGCCACTGCCCTGCACCGCCCAGAGAAGCGACGACTTGCCGGAGCCGTTGCGTCCCATCAGCGCGACCACCTCTCCCGGTCCGACACGCAGGCTCACCCCACGTACCGCCAGGACATCTCCGTATCGGACCACCACCCCTCTCACATCCAGTGCCGAACCGGTCACCGAGAGGCTACGACCCACCACCGACAATTTCGGAAGATGCCCTGAGAGACGGGCACGCAGCGGCGCCGCGAGCCGCCGCGCGTCCCGGACCGACAGCGGCAGCGGCGACCAGCCCGCCAGCCGCCCCAGCTCGGCGATCGGGGGCGCGATCGGCGACGTCGCCAGGATCTCGGCCGGCGGTCCCGAGCGGACCGAGCCGTCGCCCGGCAGGTACAGCAGCCGGTCCGCGTACTGGGCCACCCGCTCCATCCGGTGCTCCGCCACGATCACCGTCGTCCCCAGGTCGTGCACCAGGCGCGTGATCGCCGCGAGGACGTCCTCCGCCGCCGTCGGGTCCAGGGCCGACGTCGGCTCGTCCAGCACGACCACCGACGGGTGGGCCGTCAAGACCGAGCCGATCGCCACGCGCTGCTGCTGGCCGCCCGACAGTGTCCGAAGTGGACGGTTGCGCAGGTCCGCGATGCCCAGCAGGTCCAGGGTTTCCTCGACGCGCTTGCGCATGACGTCCGGCGGCACCGCCAGCTGCTCCATCGCGTACGCGAGTTCCTCCTCGACGGTGTCCGTCACGAACCCGGAGAGGGGGTCCTGCCCGACGACGCCGACGACCGAGGCCAGCTCCCGGGGCGGCTGACGAGCGGTGTCGAAACCGCCCACGACGACCCGGCCGGACAGGCGGCCGCCGGTGAAGTGCGGGACGAGCCCGTTGATCGCGCCGAGGAACGTCGACTTCCCCGCCCCCGTCGGGCCCGCGACCAGGCACAACTCACCCTCTTCGATCTGCAGCGACACGTCGGACAGCACCGGCCGGGCGGCGTCCGGGTAGGTCACCGTGACCCGTGAGAACTCGATCATCGGACGACCTCCCGAACCGGGGGTGCGACGACCGCCGGCAGCACCGCGACCAGCACGGACACCGCGTGCACCCAGGACACCTCCGGCCAGCGCAGCGGGCTGAGCGAAGGGAACAACCGGCCCGGGTCGATCCGGGCCGTCGCAAACAGCAGCACGCACGCCCCGACGCCGGACGCGACGACCAGCGTCTCCGGCCAGCGCCACGGGTCCGGCCGGTACGCCGTCCGCCGCACCCGGCGCCCACCGAGGACGAAGCCCACGACCGCCACCACCAGCCCGGCCGCCAGCAACGGCACGCCGAGCCAGGACGGCGACGTCCCGTCCAGCACGCCGTAGACGCCGACGCACACACCGAGCAGCCCGGCCAGGACGCAGACAGCGATCAGCACCCGCAGGCGGGGACTCAGGTACGCCCGGCGGCCGTAGCCCCGGGAGTCCATCGCGGCCGCCAGCCGCAGGGACCGGTCCATCGCGTCCTCCAGCACCGGCACCACGATGCCCTTGACCGCCCGCAGCCCGCGACTCCGCCCCGCCCGCAGCCGGCGGGCCCGCCGCACGCGCTGCACGCTCTCGACGAGCTGCGGGGCGACCGCCAACGCCACCGTCACCGCCGTCCCGACCTCGTACAGCGCGCCCGGAACCGCCTTGAGCAGGCGTTTCGGGTTGGCCAGGGCGTTCGCCGCGCCGATGCAGACGACCATCGTCGCCAGCCGCAGGCCGTCGTAGAAGCCGCCGAGCAGCTCCTCCGCCGACGTCGGCCCGAACAGGGACAGCCCGGCGGCGAGCGGGATCCGCGGCAGCGTGAACAGCACGTGCCCGCCGTCATCGCCGCCGATCAGGATCCGGAACAGCACGCGCGTGGCGACGATCAGCGCGCCGACGTAGACGTACAGCCGGAACGCCAGCGCCCAGGGCGCGTCCGACCGCCGGTTCGCGACGACGAACCCGGCGACCGCGATGATCAGGCCGAGCAGCAGCGGGTTCGTCGTCCGGCTGGCGGCGACGGCCAGCGCGAGCGCCCACGCCCACCAGGCGCCGGGGTGCAGCGCCCTACTGCGCACGCCGGCGCCGGGCGACGACGATCCCGGCGCAGCCGACCAGCACGATCACGACGGCTCCGAGCACCAGGCCCCACGGGAACGAACCACCGTCGGAGGCAGCGGGAGCGGGCGCCGGAGTGGCCACCTGGCGGACCGGCGCCACCCGCGGCGGCGACGGCAGGTCGTTCGCCGACTTCGGCCGCGCGAACGCCCAGCCCTCGAACCCGTTCGGAGTGGGCTTCGCCGTCTGGGCGCCTTCCTGGCTCGACGTCCAGGTGCCCCCGGCCGAGGCGTGCCAGTAGCTCCAGTACGCCGTCGCCGAGGGCATCCCGGCGCAGGACTCGACGTCGGGGCCGGGCTTGCCGTTGATCCGGCAGGCCACCGCGAGGCCGTACTTCTGCGAACCGGCCACCTCGATCCCGGCTTCCTGCAGGGCGGCGATGCCGTTCGCGGGTGTCCCGGCGGCGCAACGGATCAGCGGCTGCGGCCCGAGGTCGCCGAAGTCGACGACCACCGTCACGCCGCCGTCGTCCGGGCAGGCCCCGTCGGTGCCCGCCGCCGAAGCGGGTGCGGCACCCACGAAGGCGGCCCCGAACAGGAGAGCGCAGACAACGGCGAAGCGGGAGGCGATCATGCAGGCACTTTAACCAGGCCGGGGCCCGCCGCAGGTGCGGTTCCGAAGCGATGCGGGACACACCTAGACTGCGGGCCGTGGGACAGCTCATCGCGGACGGACAGCTGCGCGTCGGCCTGATCGGCGCCGGCCCGTGGGCGACGACGATCCACGCACCCGGACTGGCCGATCACCCCGGCACAGCGCTGACCGCGGTCTGGGCCCGGCGGCCGGAGGCGGCGCAAACGCTTGCGGAGACGCACTGCGCGGCCACCGCCGGGAGCGTCGAGGAGCTGTTCGAGCAGGTGGACGCGGTCGCGTTCGCCGTTCCGCCGTCGATCCAGGCCGAACTGGGCGTCCGCGCGGCCGAGGCCGGGAAGCACCTGATCCTCGAGAAGCCGATCGCCGCGGACCTCGACGGCGCGCGCCGGCTGGCCGATGCGGTCGCGGACGCGGGGGTGGCCGCGCTCGTCATGCTGACCTTGCGCTACTCCGCGCAGACGCAGGAGTGGCTCGCCGGCCTCGCCCAGGCGGGCGGCTGGGCGGGCGGCGGCGCGCGCTGGCTCTCCGGCAGCCTGCTCGGCGGCCAGTACGCCACCTCCGAATGGCGGCAGGACGACGGCGGCGCGCTGTTCGACATCGGCCCGCACGCCCTCGACATGCTGGACGCCGCGCTCGGCCCGATCACCGAGGTGGTCGCGGCCCGGCAGAGCCCCGGCGACCTGTGGCACCTCATGCTGGCGCACGAAGGCGGCGTGATCAGCACGGCCACCCTCTCGCTGCGGCTGCCGGTCCAGCCGACCGTCGTCGAGGTCGCGGTCTGGGGCCAGCACGGATACCGGACGCTGGGCCGCAAACCGGGCTCGGCGCAGGAGTCCTACACCGCTTTGCTCGACGATTTCGCCGCCATGATCGCGAGCGGCACGACAACGCACCCCTGCGACGTCCGCCGCGGGCTGCACCTGCAGGCGCTGCTCGAGCAGGCGCGCACTCTCGCCGCGCAGTAGTACACAGGGCGGTTTCACGCCGTTTCCTTGCGCCGCAACACTTTCACACTTGTCCCCCGAATTCATCCACAGGGTTGTCCACAGCCTCCACTGTGGACAGTGTGTCCCCTGACCGAACCACGGTTGAACAACCGGCGCCACCGGAAAGATCACCGAATAGTGCGGTCCGCTCGGAATGCCGAGTCGATCTCGTGATGCGAAGGTGATCTTGCAAGGGGTCGTTCGTATTGCGCACCGAAGGTCTTGAGGGGTTCGAGAAGGGAGGCGCATGGGAGCTCTGCTGCGCGCCTTCTGGGGGATGATTCCGATTTCGGCCATCGCGCTGCCGTACGCGCTGCTCGGCTGGCCACTGCTCGCGGCGAGGCGCCGCCGGAGGATGGCCGCCCGCCGCGCGAGCGCGACGGCCGCCGTCGACTGCGCTGCCTCCCTCGTCGCCTTCCTGGTGTTTTGCCTGGTCACGATGCCTGTCGGCGGTTCCGGCGAGAGCACGCTGGACCTCGTTCCGGGCGCCGACGTCGCTGCCGCGCTCAGCAGCGACGGATCACTCTGGCAGGTGATCGGCAACGTCCTGCTGCTCGGTCCGCTCGGCGCGCTGCTCCCGCTGCGGATCCGCCGGCTGCGGGCCCTGCTCCGGATCGCGCTGGCCGCGTTGATCGCGTCCGTGCTGGTGGAAGGTACGCAATATCTGATCCACACCGGGCGGGTGACCTCGGCCGACGACGTCCTCCTCAACACGGCGGGCGCGACGCTCGGGGCGGCGCTGAGCCGCCGCGGCTGGCGGGCGCTGGACGCGGCCCCGCCGGCGCCGGTGGCGATCCCGCTGCCACGCCGCACGATCTGCCCGGCTCCGACGCTCAAGCTGCGGGTGCCGAGATCGGTGTGGGACACCCGCTACGCCGCCATCGCGCACCCGGAACGTCAGTAAAACCGGTTGCCGGCCGTGCGATCATGGCCGGGAAGAGCCACTTCGACTTCAAGGAATGACTGCCTATGCCTGGCGCCGTCTCCGGCGTCGGCCCCCGCTAGGCCCGACGCCCAGCGACCAGCCCGCAGGCCCGTGATGAGGGCTGCGGTTCCTTGACGTGCTTTCGAAAGGCTCCCATGATCCAGGCTTATGTCCGCGCGACCGCGCCCCGCGGCCGCGAAACCGAGCAGGTCGGCCCGTTCCTCGCCACCTACTCGCCGGGCACCCCGCACCCGATGCTCAACTACGCGATCCCGGACGACGGCGCGCAGCCGACGGCGGCCGAGATCGACGCGCTGACCGCGGCCTACCGGCGGCGGGACCTGCTCCCGCGGCTGGAGTACTTCACCGACGTCGCTCCCGACCTGGAGAAACTGCTGGTCGGAGCGGGGTACGAGCTCGAACGGCGGGTGCCGTTGATGACGTGCGCGCCGGCCGAGCGGGTCGACCAGCCGGCCCCGGCGGGGATCCGGCTGCGCGTGCCGGAGTCCGATGAGGATTTCCGGCGGATGCGGGCCGCGCAGAACACCGCGTTCGGCGAACCCGCGGAAATCGGTGACGACGAGGTCGAACAGCTGAAGACCGGTCTCGGAGCCGGCGTGCGGCACCTGCTCGCGGAAGACGACGGCGTGGTCGTCGGCGGCGGGCTGGCGCTCGAAATCGTCGACGGCACCACCGAGATCGCCGGGATCGCCGTGCTCGAGCCGTACCGCGGCCGCGGGATCGCGGCGGCGCTCACCGCGCACCTCACCCGCGAGGTGCACGAGGCCGGCGCCCACACGGCGTTCCTCACCCCCGGTGACCTGGGGATCGGCAACGTCTACGCCCGCGTCGGCTACCAGCCGGCGGGCGAGTGCGTGCACCTGTCACTGAGTTAGTCGTCGAAGCGGCCGGAGCGGCCTTTCTTCACGTCGCTCCGGCGCTTCTTCGACGCCAGGCGGCGTTCCTTCGAACCGCGGGACGGCTTCGTGGGGCGCCGTTTGGCGGGCGGCGGGGCCGACGCGTCCATCAGCAGGTTCGCCAGCCGGCCCCGCGCGGCTTCGCGGTTCTGCAGCTGGGAGCGGTGTTCGCTGGCGGCGATCGTCAGGACGCCGTCGACCAGCCGCGAGCCGAGGCCGGTCAGAACCCGGTCACGCAGGTGCTCCGGGATCGACGGCGACGAAGCGACGTCGAAGGACAGCTCGACCCGCGAGTCCGTGGTGTTGACACCCTGCCCGCCCGGGCCGGACGACCGCGAAAAGCGCTCGCTCAACTCGGCTCCCGGGATCGTGAACCGGGAGCCGACCACCACGTCTTCGGCTGCCACCCCTCAAGTGTGACAGCCGCGAGCAAGAGCGTTTCAGAACCGCGGGTGGTCACCCGAGAGGACCGCGCGCGGGCCGTCGACGTCGTCGGCGGGCTGGACGTCGCCGAGCACCCACGCCGGGACGTGCCGCGCGGTCAGCATGGCCAGCGCCCGGTCGACGTCCTCGGCGCCGACGATCGCGACCATGCCGACACCCATGTTGAACGTCTTCTCCAGTTCGGCCCGCTCGACCTTGCCGCGCTGGCCGATCAGCGCGAACACCGGCGCCGGATTCCAGGTGCCGCGGTCGAGCCGGGCGACCAGGCCGCGCGGCATGACGCGGGCGAGGTTGGCCTCCAGGCCGCCGCCGGTGATGTGCGCGAACGTCCGGACCTCGGTTTCGGCGGCGAGCGCCAGGCAGTCCTTCGCGTAGATCCGCGTCGGCTCGAGCATCTCCTCGCCGAGGGTGCGGCCGAACTCCTCGACGTGCCCGTCGAGCGGCATCCGGGCGATGTCCAGCAGGACGTGCCGGGCCAGCGAGTAGCCGTTGGAGTGCAGGCCCGACGAGCCGAGGGCCAGCACGACGTCACCGGGGCGGACCTTCTCCGGCGACAGCAGCTGCGACGCCTCGACCACGCCGACGCCGGTGGCCGACATGTCGTAGTCGTGCTCGCCCATCAGGCCCGGGTGCTCGGCCGTCTCGCCGCCGAGCAGCGCGCAGCCGGCCCGGACGCAGCCCTCGGCGATCCCGCCGACCAGCGCGGCGATCTTCTCCGGGTGCACCTTGCCGACGGCGATGTAGTCCTGCAGGAACAGCGGCTCGGCACCGGTCACGACCAGGTCGTCGACCACCATGGCGACCAGGTCGATGCCGACCGTGTCGTGCTTGTCGAGCGCCTGCGCGACCGCGATCTTCGTGCCGACGCCGTCGGTCGAGGACGCGAGCACCGGCTCCTTCCACTTGTCGAGCTTCAGGGAGAAGAGCCCGGCGAAGCCGCCGACGCCGCCCATGACCTCGGGCCGCGTCGCGCGCTCGGCGTGCGGCTTGAGCAGCTCGACGGCTTCGTCGCCGGCCTCGATGCTGACGCCGGCGGCGGCGTACGTGGCGCTCGTGGACTCGCTCACGGTGGACGGACTCCCTACTGGAAGGAACTCAGGGACGCCGGACGGCGTCTTCGGCACCGTACCCGGCGGGACTGACGGGGGTCGCCGCGCCATTGACCGCGTCCAGGCTTTCAAGCAGGTGCTTTCCGATCAGCGCGTCCTCCGGCAGCGGGATCGGGTACTCGCCCGAGAAGCACGCCGTGCACAGCCGCGACTTCGGCTGTTCCGCCGCCGCGACCAGGCCGTCCAGGGAAATGTAGCCCAGGGAGTCGGCCCCGATCGAGCGCCGGATGCCGTCGAGGTCGACGCCGTTCGCGACCAATTCGGCCCGCGACGCGAAGTCGATGCCGTAGAAGCACGGCCAGCGCACCGGCGGTGACGCGATCCGGACGTGCACCTCGAGCGCGCCGGCCTCCCGCAGCATGCGGACGAGCGCGCGCTGGGTGTTGCCGCGGACGATCGAGTCGTCCACCACGACCAGGCGCTTGCCGCGGATGACGTCCCGCAGCGGGTTCAGCTTGAGCCGGATGCCCAGCTGGCGGATGGTCTGCGACGGCTGGATGAACGTGCGCCCGACGTAAGCGTTCTTCACCAGGCCGGTGCCGTAGGGGATGCCCGAGCCCTGCGCGTAGCCGATCGCGGCCGGGGTGCCGGACTCCGGCACCGGCATCACGAGGTCGGCTTCGACCGGCTGCTCGCTGGCCAGCCGGCGGCCGATCTCGACGCGGGTGGCGTGCACGCCGCGGCCGGCGATCGTGGTGTCGGGGCGGGCGAGGTAGACGTACTCGAAGACGCAGCCCTTGGGGTCCGGGTTCGCGAACCGCGACGAGCGCAGGCCCGCGGCGTCGATCGCGATCAGCTCGCCGGGCTCGACCTCGCGGACGAAGGACGCGCCGACGATGTCGAGGCCCGCCGTCTCGCTCGAGACGACCCAGCCGCGTTCGAGCCGGCCGAGCACCAGCGGGTGCACGCCGTGCGGGTCACGCGCCGCGTAGAGCGTGTTCTCGTCGGAGAACACCAGGCAGAAGGCGCCCTTGAGGGTGGGCAGCAGCTCCATGGCCGCGGCCTCGATGCCCTTGTCGGCGGCGTTCGCGGCGAGCAGGCCGCAGATCAGGTCCGAGTCGCTCGACGAGCCGGTCAGGCCCGCGTGCGGCTTGAGACCCGCTTCGATGGTGCGTTCGCGCAGCTCGGCCGTGTTGACCAGGTTGCCGTTGTGCGCGAAGGAGAGGCCGCTGCCGGTCTCGGTGGTGCGGAAGATCGGCTGGGCGTTCTCCCAGATGGTCGCGCCGGTGGTCGAGTACCGGCAGTGCCCGACGGCGATGTGCCCCTGCAGCGACTGCAGGATCTGCTCGTCGAACACCTGGCTGACCAGGCCGAGGTCCTTGAAGACCACGATCTGCGAGCCGTCGGAGACGGAGATGCCGGCGGCCTCCTGGCCCCGGTGCTGCAGGGCGTAGAGGCCGTAGTAGGTCAGCTTCGCGACTTCTTCCCCGGGAGCCCAGACGCCGAAGACGCCACACTCCTCACGGGGTTCCGGTTCGGGCTGGTCGGACACGAGCTGCGGGTCGGAAACCACCGAGGAGCTCCTGGGAAGACGTGGTCAGGCCGGTTTCAGTGTAGACGGTGCCGACATGCGTCAGGCCCCGCCCGACGTGGTTCTGACCACTTCGGACGGGGCCCGCAAGCCTGCACGTCTAGCACGCATCCGGCAGCGAAAGGATCTCCGTCAGCACCTGCGCACCTTCTCCGCGGCGGCGCCACAGCCACCGCTCCGGCTCGAAGATGTTCTCTTCCGAGCCGGGCATCCTGGTCGCCACGACGTCGTCCTCGGCGTTGAGCCGGACCACGTCCACCACGTCGTCGTGCACCCGCACGCCGACGACGGCGAGGACCTCGCCGAGCTCGTCGGCGGGGTGGACGAACTGGTAGCCGCGGGCCACCAGCTCCTGCAGTCCGGTCTCGATGTCGAAGACGGTGGCGACGGCCTCAGCCGAGGACATCGTCGAATTCACCGTCCTTCGCACCCGCGAGGAACGCCGCCATCTCGGCCCGCGTGTAGACGAGCGCCGGGCCGGTGGGGAACCGCGAGTTGCGCATCGCGATCTCCCCGTTGGACAGCGGCGCGACCTCCACGCAGTTGCCGTAGGCACCGCTGTAGCTCGCCTTGCGCCACTGGGCACCGGACAGCCGATCGGCCGGGATGCCGTTCTCGAATCGCTCAGCCATGTTCCCACCTCTCGATGCGGAAAACTCTGGGGGCAATGCAGATGCATGTGCATTTGCCCGCGTATCGGAGGCTAGCACGTGTGCCTGCAACGGTAAATGCACGTGCAGAATTTCTTGCAAAGTTCTCGGACGGTAAAGAACGGCGCGACCCCGGTTAACCTATCGGGTGATAGATACTTTCCCGAACGGCCTAATAGCTACCGGCAGTCACCGATCACCGGGGCATGGCGGCGCCCCGGATCCAGCTCGGGCCAGGTTTCTAGATCTCCTGCCGGCGCTTGCCCAGCATCGACCGGCTCCGCTCCGGCGTCTCCGCGTCGACCGCCAGCATGTCCAGCGCACGGCTGTACTTTTCGATCTCTTCGCGCTTCTCGATGTAGTGCGCGCCGGTCATGTACTCGACGTAGGCGATGTTCGGCAATTCCGGTTCACCGAAGCGCAGCAGCGAAAACGCGTGTTCCGCGGACAGGCCGCTGCGCGAGTACGGCAGGATCTGGATCGAAACGTGCGGCAGCGCGCTCATCTCGAGCAGGTATTCGAGCTGCTGCTTGAGGACCTTCATCCCGCCGATCGGGCGATGGAGCACGGACTCGTCGAGCACCATCCACACGCGCGGGGCGTCCGGCCTGCTGAACATCTTCTGCCGCCGCATCCGGAGCGCGACCAGCTGGTCGACCCGCTCGTCGGCCATCTCCGAACGGCCGTGGCTGAAGATCGCCCGCGCGTACGGCTCGATCTGGAGCAGGCCCGACACGTAGAGCGGCTCCCAGATCTGGATTCGCGCCGCGGCTTCTTCGAGGCCGACGAGGTCGGTGAACCAGTTCGGCATGGTGTCGCCGAAGCGCCGCCACCAGCCCGGCTCGTTCGACTGCTTGACCATGTCGAGGAACGCCCGGCGTTCGTTCGGGTCCTCGACGCCGTACATCGTCAGCAGGTCGGTGACGTCGCGTTCCTTGAACCCGACCCGGCCCAGCTCGAGCCGGCTGATCTTCGACTCGGACCCGCGGATGTTGTAACCGGCCTGCTGACGGGTGATGCCGGCCTCTTCACGGAGCCGGCGCAACTGCGACCCGAGGATCATGCGGCGTGCCGTCGGGCCGATGTTCTGTTCACCTGCGGACGCGTTCACCGCGTTCATTCCCGGCCCTTCCGCGCTCACGTCACCAGGGGGTCCTAGCCCGACTACCGAAAGTACACGTTGGGCCGTCCTGCGCAAAGAGGTGACCCGGTTTACCGCATGCGTGTGGAGTCCTACTCTACGTAGAGTACGAGACTTTCGACACAGAACTTGCGAGGTTCAACATGCCCGACGCCGCGACCCGGACCGAACGAGTTCCCGTGGGGGTCGACCCGACCCGAGCGAGCATCGCGCGCGTGTACGACGCCTTCCTGCTCGGGAAGGACAACTACGAGATCGACCGGGAGGTCCTGCACAAGGTGCAGAAGGCCGCTCCCGAGGCGCAGGACCTCGCGTTCGAAAACCGGGGCTTCCTGATCCGCGCCTGCCGCTTCCTCGCCAGCCAGACCGGCATCACCCAGTTCCTCGACTGCGGCTCCGGCCTGCCGACCGCCGAGAACACCCACCAGGTGGTCCAGCGGATCAACCCGGAGATCAAGGTCGTCTACGTCGACAACGACCCGGTCGTGCTGGCCCACGGCCGCGCCCTGCTCGAAGAGAACGAGAACACCCACTTCGTCGCCGAGGACATCTTCGAGCCGCAGCGGATCCTCGAGCACGAGGTCGTCCGGCAGCACATCGACTTCTCGCAGCCGGTCGCGTTCCTCCAGCTGGGCACGCTGCACCACTTCAACGGCCCCGCGGAACGGCCGGCGGAGATCATGAAGGAGTACGTCGACGCGCTGCCGTCGGGCTCGTTCGTCGCGCTCTCGCACTTCTTCGACCCCGAGGACGAGGACTCCGCGACCGCCCGCCGGATGGAGGACTTCTTCCTGCACAGCCCGATGGGCTCGGGCACCTTCCGGAAGCAGAAGGAGATCGAGGACCTGTTCCCGGGTCTCGAAATGGTGCCCCCGGGCGTGGTCCGCTGCGCCGACTGGTGGCCGGACGGCCCGCGGCTCAAGGACCTCAACGTGGCCCAGCGGACCATCGCCGGCGGCGTCGGCCGCAAGCCGTAGGACAGCCTCCGGTCCCCACCGGTTGTCAGACGCGCAGCAGCGGGAGCCAGTGCGACAGATCGGCCCGGGTGCCCGACGCGGACACCCGGCCGCCGGCCACGGCCGTGGTCCAGTCCAGTCGCCCGGTGGCCAGCTCGAGCCACGTGCGCGGGTCCGTCTCGATCACGTTCGGCGGGGTGCCGCGGGTGTGCCGCGGTCCTTCCACGCACTGCACCGCGGCGAACGGCGGCACCCGCACCTCGACCGTCCGGCCCGGTGCGTCGGCCGCCAGCGCGCGCAGGGACAGGCGCACCGCCGCGGCCAGCTCCGGGCGCGCCGGATCGGGCGCATCGCCCTGCAGCCACGGGGAAATCGCCAGCACCGCCGCACGTAACTGTCCGGGGTCGACCGAACGCGAAGAGGCCATGGGCAAACAGTAGAGTGGCGCACCAAGACTTGGCAGGCACACCCGAGAACGTGGGGATGACGATGGCGCAGCGGGACGAGGCGGATCGGATGGTTTCGCAGCAGCCCACCGGAAGCGGAGCCGATCGCCCCGGCAGGCACGGCAAGCACAACCGGGCCGCCCGGCGCGAGGGCCAGCAGGCGCGGCGCACCGGCAAGCACGGCACGCCCGAGATCACCGCGGAGATGCGCTCGAACGCCCGCGCCAATCCCAACAGCTGGCTCTACGTCATCGACGAGGCCTTCGACCCGAACGGCCCGGTGCCGTCGTGGGCGGTCGTCGGCGCGTACCCGGTGAACGGCGCCGGCGACGTCGTCGCCGACTTCCACCCCAACGACCGCTACCGGCCCTCGCCCAAGGCGCTCGGCTTCCCGGACCCGGCCAACGACCTCGAGCACCTGCTGCAGCTCGTCCGCACCGAGCACCGCCCGCCGTCGGACCTGCCGAAGGTCGTCCTCGACGCGACGCTGTTCGTCTACGCGATGTCGCCGGTGCAGCGGACCGTCATCGGCTTCCACAACGCCGACGGCCGGGTGATGGTGCCGGCCTACACCCGCAAGTCGCTGGTGCCGCGCGAGTGGCCGCACGCGCGGGCCGTGGTCGGCCGCGACATCGTCGACCTGCTCGGCGGGCACCCGGTCGCGATCAACCCGCACGACCTCATCACGGCCGTCGTGCCGGCCGAGCACCTGCTGAAGGCCATCGCGGACGAGCGGCGCTGACCTGCGGGTTTAACCCCATCGAGTGATCATCGACTCGCCGATCCGGCGGCGCCGGTGCATCGTGAGACTGAAGAAGTCTGACGAGATCGGTGGGGAGCAAGAGGGTGAAAAGACGTTCGCTGCCCTTCGCCGCCGCCCTCGCGTCCGTCCTGCTCGTGGCCGGGCAGGCGCCGGCGAAGGCGGCCGACCCGTACGCCGGCGCCGAGGAGCACTACGCGGGTTCGCAGATCGCCGCGGTCGAGGGCGTCGGCGAAGGGCCCGACGTGTTGTACGACGGGGAAGACCAGGTGCTCGGGCACGACGTCAGCGGGCACCAGGGGCCGGTCGACTGGCCCGGCGCGGCGGGGTCGGGCGCCAAGTTCGTCTACGTCAAGGCGACCGAGGGCACCGGGTTCGTGAACCCGCAGTTCGCGCAGCAGTACAACGGCTCCTACCAAGCGGGCCTGATCCGCGGGGCCTACCACTTCGCGCGGCCGGACATCTCCGACGGCGCGTCGCAAGCGCGGTACTTCCTGGCCCACGGCGGCGGCTGGTCGAAGGACGGCAAGACGCTGCCCGGCGCGCTCGACGCGGAGTACAACCCGTACGGCGAAACGTGTTACGGCAAGGACGCCGCGGGCATGGTCGCCTGGATCCGGGCCTTCTCGGACACCTACCTGGCGGCGACCGGCCGCCACCCGACGATCTACACGTCGACGAGCTGGTGGAAGCGGTGCACCGCGAACAACGGCGGGTTCGGCGCCAACCCGCTCTGGATCGCGCGCTACAACAGCTTCATCGGCGAACTGCCGTCCGGCTGGAGCATCCACACGATCTGGCAGTTCGCCGACCGCGGCACCCTGCCCGGCGACCAGAACTGGTTCAACGGCTCGGCGGACCGCCTGCTGGCCCTGGCGCTGGGCTGAACGGCGCAACTGTCCAATAATAGGTGTTAACTCGTCACCAATTAACGATCTTCTTCCCAGGAAAATCACCCACACGTATACCCAATTTCACGGAAGTGAGTGACAAACGCCACTTCGTCCCTAACAATCGTGCTCGGGCGGCTACCTGCAAGTAAGCCGCCCATCGCGAGGGTTTCCGTGAAGGGATTCAACGATGTCCACCTCCCGAAGAGGGCGGCTGTTCGCTGCCCTGGCCGTCCCGGCCGCGCTGCTCCTGCTCGGCAGCACGGCGCAGGCGACGACCTTTTCCCCCGAAGTCGACCCCGTGGCCGCGATCAACGCGGACATCGCGCAGAACAACCACGCTCTGGGGTCGCAGATCCGGCGCGTCGAAGGCGACTCCTCGACCCCGGACTCGCAGAAGGCGGCTCAGCAGCCGCAACCCGGTCAGGCCATCCCCGGCCAGGTGCTGGCCACCGTGGCCGGCATGGACGTCGCCAGCTACCAGGGCAACGTCGACTGGGCGAACTGGTGGAACCAGGGCAAGCGGTTCGTCTGGACCAAGGCCACGGAGAGCACCAGCTACACCAACCCGTACTTCGCCCAGCAGTACAACGGCTCCTACAACCAGGGCTTCATCCGCGGCGCCTACCACTTCGCCACGCCGAACACCTCGAGCGGCGCGGCGCAGGCCCGGTACTTCGTCGCCCACGGCGGCGGCTGGTCCAAGGACGGCAAGACGCTGCCCGGCGCACTGGACATGGAGTACAACCCGTACGGCGCGACCTGCTACGGGCTGAGCAAGGCGGGGATGACGTCGTGGATCCTCGACTTCCACGACACCTACCACTCGCTGACCGGCCGGTACCCGGTGATCTACACGTCGCAGAGCTGGTGGAGCAGCTGCGTGAGCGGTGACTTCTCCAGCACGGCCCCGCTGTGGGTCGCGCGGTACGCGTCGTCGGTGGGCACCCTGCCCTACAACTGGGGCTTCTACACCGTCTGGCAGTACACCTCGAGCCCGCTCGACCAGGACACCTTCAACGGTGCCTACGACCGGCTCCAGGCACTGGCCAACGGCTGATCCACCCCCACCCGGCTCCCGGATCGTGACAGGTTCGCGCTGTCGTGATCCGGGAGCCGGTTCCATGCCGTACCGTCCGAGCTTGCAGAACGCCGCAGCCACGTCCCCGGGGGAACCGCACGCCTCCACCGGACGTCGGAAGCGCACGAACACCCAGCGCCCGGAAGGCATGGACAGATGACCTACCCGCCTCAGCCGGGCCAGCCCGGCCAGCCCGACCCGTACGGCCAGCCGAACCCCTACGGCCAGCAGCCCCCGTCCGGCGGCTTCCCGCAGCAGGGCGGGTGGGACCCCAACCAGCAGCAACAGCCGTACCCGACGCAGCAGTACCCGCAGGGCTGGGACCCGAACCAGCAGCAGGGCTACCCCTCGGGCGGCTTCCCGGCCAACCCGCAGCCGGCCTGGGGTGACCCGTACGCGCAGCAGCAGGGGCAGCAGTCGGCGTGGGCGGACCCGAACGCGCAGCAGTACGGCCAGCAGGCCTGGGACCCGAACGCGGCCGGCCAGGTGTCCGGCTGGGACCCGGCGACCGGCGGCTACACGCAGGGCTTCGGCGGGCCGCCCGCGCCGCCGAAGAAGAGCAAGACCGGGATGTGGATCGCCATCGGCTCCGCCGTGGTCGTCATCCTCGCCCTGGTCGGCATCACCGGCTTCGTCGCGCCCGGCTTCTTCCTCTCGAAGGACGACACGAACACGGCCGCGGCCCCGTCGTCGAGCACGTCGGCCAAGCCGTCCACGCCGAAGCCGACGTCCAAGAAGCCGACCACCTCGAAGACCCCGTCCGGCAGCGAAGGGGGCGGCGCGGACGCCAAGGTCGTGCTGCAGGGCTTCATCGACAAGCTGAACGCGGGCGACAACGCCGGCGCCGTCGCGCTGGGCTGCGCCGACTCGAAGCAGCTGCTCAGCTCGTGGCTCGAGACGTTCCTCAAGCCGCCGCTGCAGCTGCAGCTCGGTGACGTGCCCGCCGACAAGTACCTGGTCGAGGGCGAGGTCACCGGGACGTCCGCCGGCAAGCCGGTCAAGGGCACGCTGAGCGCGACGAACTTCGACAAAAAGGGCTTCTGCGTCAGCACGATGCTGGTGTCCTGAGGCGTGAAGCTGTGGCGATCGCCGCTGGCGTGGACGTTCCTCGCGTCGGTGGCGCTGCTGCTCGGGGTCGGCGGCTGGCTGCTGACCGACCCCGCCACCAGCCGCAGTGACGCGCTGAAGACGGGCGGCCTGGCGGGCGGCGCGATCGTGGCGCTGTACGCGCTGTGGCTCAACGACCGCCGCCGCCGGGTCGAGGAGCGGCGGCAGGACATCGAGCGGCAGCGGCACGAACTCGAGGCGCAGCGGGCGGAGCAAGACCGCGAGCGCGTCGCGGACGAGCGGTTCGCGAAGGCGGTCGAGCTGCTCGGGCACGCGGCCGACCAGGTGCGGGTGGGGGCGCTCCACGCGCTGGCGGGGCTGGCGCGGAGCCGGCCGGGCTACACGCAGACGGTGCTGGACGTGCTGTGCTCGTACCTGCGGCGGCCGTTCACCTACACCCGTTCCGACCCAGCCGATCCGGAGCAAGAGCGCGAGCTGACGGTCCGGCTCACGGCCCAGCGGCTGGTCTCCGACCTGCTCCCGGCACGCGACGACGACGCCCCGGCGTACGACCTCGACCTGACCGGTGCCCGGCTGGAGTACCTGGACCTGTCGGGCAAGCTGATCGGTGGGCTGCTGCTGCGGTACGCGTCGCTGCACAACAGCACGAACTTCAGTGGCTGCCGCTTCAAGGGGCGGGTCTACCTCACCGCCGCGGGCACCGTGACCGGTCGCCAGGTGGGCTACTTCCGTTGCCGTGGCGCGGTTTTCGAACGCCACGCGTGGTTCAGCGGGACGGAGTTCGCCGAGGACGTGGACTTCACCGGCACGACCTTCGCCGGCCCGGCGAACTTCAAGGACGCGAAGTTCGCGAAGGACGCGGGGTTCTCCGGGGTCGTCGTTTCGGACTCGCTGGACCTGCGGCGGACCTCGTTCGACGGGCAGACCGACCTGCGGTTCGCTTCGCTGCCTGATGCGGTTTCGCTGTACAACACGCTGGTGCGAGCCGAGAAGGACGTGCAGCTGCCCGACGCGTGGACGCAGGAGGAACTGCGCGACGGGGATGCGCGGATCGTCGCCAAGGTGGGCTGAGCAGCCCCCGGTTTCCACGCTAGCGGAGGGGGCCGACAGTTTTCGGGTGCGCGGGCCGGATGTCCGGCTTCTGACAGATGTCACGACGAGCCTGTGGACAACGTCGCTACCAGCGGAAACGTCGATCGACCAGCATTTCGAGCATGACGAAGCAGACCAGCCCGACCGTGACCGTGACCGACTCCGACGCCCGCGAGAAGCTGCACATCGCCAAGGTGCTGCTCGGCGGCTACGCGGCCGTGAGCCTCCTGACCTTCCTGGCGATCGTGGTGTTCAGCGGCGACCCCGACGTCGTCACCGACGCCGTTTGGGTGCGAGGCTCGATCCTCGCCGTCGCCGCGCCGATCACCTTCGCGCTCGGCGTTTCCATGGCCAAGGGCTCCCGCGGCAACTACCGCCGGGTGCGGATCATCACCGTGGCCCAGGTGGTGGCCATCCTGGTGATCGAGGCCATCCCCGGCTCCTTCCCCGTCTGGTTCAAGATCGCCAACGGGGTGTGCCTCGCGCTGCTGATCATCGTCGCCCTGCTCACTGTCGCCCGGGCCGTGCGCGCCACGTTCGCCGCCGAGTGAACACCGGCGGCGGTACCGTCACCGGCGTGGACGACCTGCGGGGCCTGGACGAGCGGCGCCGGCTGCTGCTCTCGCTGGGCATGCTCTGCTACCCCTTCCTGGCGGCCGCGGGC
Organism: Amycolatopsis sp. NPDC004772; assembly: GCF_053601215.1. Lineage (NCBI taxonomy): Bacteria > Bacillati > Actinomycetota > Actinomycetes > Pseudonocardiales > Pseudonocardiaceae > Amycolatopsis > Amycolatopsis sp. NPDC004772. The sequence continues at coordinate 37,255 of NZ_JBSGBK010000006.1, read as the reverse complement.
CTCACCCAGTACACGCGCGGCGGCGGCCTGGTCGCCGGCTACCTGCTGCTGGCCGGCATCTCCGCCTGCTACCTGGCCATCGTGGTCGCCGCGATGCGCTCGGCGTGGCGGGTCTACTGGTGGCTGCTGGCGGCGATGACGGTGCTGGCCGTGCTGGTCGCGCCGCTGGCCCACGAATACACGCTGATCCTCGTCGCGGTGATCGTGCCGTCGGCCGCGACGCGCGTCGACGTCCGGAAGGCGTCGGCGCTGGTGGTCCTGGGGGCCGCGGCGTGCGTGGTGGTGCCGCTGGTCGTGCCCGGCTGGAACACCGGGCCGAGCTGGTACTACGCGGTGGCCGTCGTGTTCACCACGCTGCTGGTCCACGCCTTCAGCCGCACCGCCACGGCGAACCAGCAGCTGCGCGAGGCCCGGGCCGAGGTGGCCCGGCTGGCGTCCGAGGCCGAGCGCAACCGGATCGCCCGCGACCTGCACGACCTGCTCGGCCACTCGCTCACCGCCATCACCGTGAAGAGCACCCTGGCCCGGCGGCTGGCCGTCGGCGCCCCGCCCGCGGCCCTGGCCGAGATGGAATCGGTGGAGCAGCTGTCCCGGCAGGCGCTGGCCGACGTGCGAGCGGCGGTGTCCGGGTACCGCGACGTCACACTCGCGGGTGAACTCGCCCGGGGCCGGGAGCTGCTGCGGGCGGCGGGGGTGGTCGCCGACCTGCCCACCGCGCACGACGACGTGCCGCAGGAGCGGCAGGAATTGTTCGGCTGGGTCGTCCGGGAAGGGTTGACGAACGTGGTGCGACACGCACGGGCGGGCCGGTGCACGGTCGAGCTGACCGCGTCCTCGGTGGAGGTGCGCGACGACGGGACCGGCGGCCCGGCCGGCTCCGGCTCCGGGCTGGACGGCCTGCGCGCCCGGGTCGCCGCAGCCGGTGGCGTGCTGACCGCCGGGCCGGCGCAGCCGCACGGCTGGTCCCTGCGGGTGGAGGCATGACGATCCGGTTGCTGCTCGCCGACGACCAGGAGCTGATCCGGCAGGCCCTGCGCGCGCTGCTCGACCTGGAACCGGACTTCGAGGTGGTGGCCTCGGTCGGCCGCGGCGACGAGGTGACGGCCGCGGCGCTGGAGCACCGCCCGGACGTGGCGCTGCTGGACATCGACATGCCCGGGCTGGACGGTCTCGCGGCGGCCGCCGTGCTCACCGCGCAGGTGCCCGGGTGCCGCGTGGTCATCCTGACCACTTTCGGCCGCACCGGCTACCTGCGCCGGGCCATGGAGGCGGGCGCCGTCGGGTTCGTCGTGAAGGACGTCCCGGCCGACACGCTCGCCGACGCCGTCCGGCGGGTGGTGGCGGGCGAGCGGGTGGTGGACCCGGCGCTGGCCGCGGCCACGCTGGCGGCGGGCGAATCGCCGCTCACCGCCCGCGAACGCGACGTATTGATCGCAGCCCGCTCCGGCGCGACCGTGGCCGAGATCGCGGCCCGGCTCTACCTCGCCGAGGGCACCGTGCGGAACTACCTGTCCGGGGCCACGACGAAAACCGGTACCCGCAACCGGATGGAGGCGCTGCGGGTGGCCGACGAGCGCGGCTGGCTGTAGCCCCGGCCCGGCGTGACCGGGCCGGGGCCCGGCGTCAGTCGAACAGGGCCGGGAGCGTGCGCTCCCAGGCCTCACGCAGCTCGTCGAGCGTGAACTCCGTGATGCCCTGCAGCTCCAGCGTGCCCGACTCGGGGTCGACCACACCCGTCTTGCGCCACGGGAGGCCGCGCGCGGTGCACATCTCGGTGAAGCGGAGCTCCTCCGTGCGCGGGACCGCCACCAGCACGCGGCCCGCCGACTCGGAGAACAGCTGCACGAACGGGTCCTGGCCGTCGTCGAGGAACACCCGGGCGCCGCACTGTCCGATGAGGACGGTCTCGACCAGTGTCTGGATCAGACCGCCGTCCGAGAGGTCGTGCGCCGCCGAGATCATGCCGTCGCGGGAGCCCGCGACCAGGATCTCGCCCAGCAGCTTCTCGCGGGCCAGGTCGACCTTCGGCGGGACACCGCCGAGGTGGCCGTGCAGCTCGCGGGCCCACGCCGAGCCGTCCAGCTCGTCGTGCGTTTCGCCCAGCAGCAGCAGGGTTTCGCCCGCCTCCGCGCCGATGCCGGTCGGGATGCGGCGGGTGACGTCGTCGATCACGCCGAGGACGCCGATCACCGGCGTCGGCAGGATCGCCGTCGACCCGGTCTGGTTGAAGAAGCTGACGTTGCCGCCGGTGACCGGGATGCCGAGCTCGACGCAGCCGTCCGCGAGACCGTGCACGGCCTGCTCGAACTGCCACATCACGCCCGGGTCGGTGGGGGCACCGAAGTTCAGGCAGTCCGACACCGCGACCGGCGTCGCGCCGCCGGTGGCGACGTTGCGGTACGCCTCCGCCAGCGCCAGCTGCGCGCCGCGGTACGGGTCGAGGTAGACGAACTTGCTGTTGCAGTCGGTCGCCACCGAGACACCGCGGCCGGTCGACTCGTCGATCCGGATCATGCCGGAGTCCGACGGCTGGGCCAGGACGCTGTTGCCGCGCACGTACCGGTCGTACTGCGACGTCACCCATTCCTTCGACGCCTGGTTCGGCGCGGAGATGAGCTTGAGGACGTCCGCGCGCAGTTCGTCCGGAGTGGACGGACGCGGCAGCTTCGCGGAGGTGTCCGCGATCAGGGCGTCCTGAGTGGACGGTCGCTCGATCGGCCGGTCGTACACCGGGCCCTGGTGCGCCACCGTGTGCGCGGGGACGTCGACGACGACCTCGTCGTGCCAGGTGATGACGAGGTGTTCGCCGTCGGTGACCTCGCCGATGTCGGTGGCGATGACGTCCCACTTGCGGCAGACCGCCATGAACGCCTCGACGTTCTCCGGCGAGACGACCGCGCACATGCGCTCCTGCGACTCGCTGGAGAGCACCTCGGCGGGCGTCATCCCCTTGGCGCGCAACGGAACGCGGTCGAGGTAGATGTGCATGCCGCCGTCGCCGGCCGCGGCGAGCTCCGACGTCGCGCAGGACAGCCCGGCGCCGCCGAGGTCCTGGATGCCGACGACGAGCTTCTGGGCGAACAGCTCGAGGCAGCACTCGATGAGCACCTTCTCGGTGAACGGGTCACCGACCTGGACGCTCGGCAGCTTCTTGCGGCCCGACGCCGACTCGTCACCCGAAAAGGTGTCACTCGCCAGGACGGAAACGCCGCCGATGCCGTCGAGGCCGGTGCGCGCGCCGAACAGGATGATCTTGTTGCCGGTGCCGGACGCGAAGGCGAGGTGCAGGTCCTCGACGCGCATCGCGCCGACGCAGAGGGCGTTCACCAGCGGGTTGCCCGAGTAGGACGGGTCGAAGACCAGCTCGCCGCCGATGTTCGGCAGGCCGAGGCAGTTGCCGTAGCCGCCGACGCCGGCGACCACGCCGGGCAGCACGCGCTTGGTGTCCGGGGCGTCGGCTGGGCCGAAGCGCAGCGCGTCGGCGACCGCGAGGGGCCGCGCGCCCATGGCCATGATGTCCCGCACGATGCCGCCGACGCCGGTCGCGGCGCCCTGGTACGGCTCCACATAGGACGGGTGGTTGTGGCTCTCCACCTTGAAGGTGACGGCCCAGCCTTCGCCGATGTCGACGACGCCGGCGTTTTCGCCGATGCCGGCCAGCATCTTGGCCTTCATCTCGTCGGTGGCGGTCTCCCCGAAGTAGCGGAGGTGCTTCTTGGAGGACTTGTAGGAGCAGTGCTCGCTCCACATGACCGAGTACATCGCCAGCTCCGCATCGGTGGGCCGGCGGCCGAGGATCTCCCGGATCCGGGCGTACTCGTCATCGGCGAGGCCCAGTTCGCGGTAGGGCTGGGTGTGCTCCGGAGTCGCCCCGGCGCGCTCGGTGGTGTCAACGGTGCTGGTCACGGTGTCCGTGTCAGGGTTCGCCACGGCCGTCAGGATACGGGTCGCTCCCGGCCACCCCGGACGGTGGGCCGCCCAACCCGCCCACCCTCCGGCGGGTGTGACCGGGGCGACACCGGAGGCAGTGGAGGCGCCTCGGGCGCCGGGGGCCCGTCCCTGGGGACACTCGATCCACCGACACCACGTCTCGCTGCCACGGCTTGCATCGACTCCGCGTGAAAACGAACCCCGCGAACTAAGCGGAAAATCGTGGCGGGCGGATACCCCTGGCAGCTTCTGAAACAAAAGTGCCAAGGCCGCTTCCCGGCCGGAACCAAACGAACCTGACTGCTCGCTCAATCTGTAGGCGGTTGAATAACTTCACCTCGTCGCTAGACATAAGGTGAGCCTTGTGCGCGGGACCAATAACGGCAACACAGTCACCGGCAATTGGCATTGCGACGCCGTGCGCGTCTCCCAGCGCGCCACCCGTGCTGATTGTCGCAGAGTCCTCGAAGCGGAAAGAAAAAGCGGGCGAGTCCGAGATGATGAGTTCATGCCCGCTCGGCGCATGCAGTATCTCAAGGTCGAGCTCACGCAGGCCAGTACGGATACGTTCGAACATCGCCTCCATTGAGGCTCTGGCCAGCTTTCCACTGCCCTGGAGCTCGTCCCAAGCGTCCAGCGACTCCTTCAAGAGAGTTCGCAACCCCTCGGGACCCGCAGCATGGATACCATGCCTTCGGTAGAACTCTTTCTGCAAGATATCCTCGTGCCAGAACGGCGCTCCCTGATAGACCGCGCTTGCCGCCTCCCGAGCACTATTCTGGTGAATTCTGAGATAGAGTGGGTTGCGGACCAGATGAAGGGCTATTCCATCCTTGATGACCTGCGCGTGATGACTGGTCGACGTCAGCGTTCCATCGCGCGCGGCCTCTATTGCCGAACCCAGGTCATCTTCGACGGTTTTCCAAAGTCGTTCTGCCGACGCCGAGGCAAACGGAAGAAAATTCGCGATTTTGCCGCACCCTCGAGTGCCCAGACTTTTGAGCTCCCTCATGTTCAGGAGGTAGAAAGGGGTCAGCTGCCATCCGACACCGCCCCTACCGGGAGCGGCGAACCCTTTGAGCACCACCCGAGACACGACATGCTGATCTTCAACGGGCGCGTCGGTTTCCGCTTCCAGCGCCGCGATCATGGTGTCGTAGTCGGCTGACGGCTTCGGGAACCTCCACGTGGCCATTGAACGATGGTACTCGGCCAGGTGCACCCGTCGCGCCAGCCGGAATCGTCGGTGGCCGCGAGTACCGTTGGAACCGGACTCACCGAAGGCCCGGGCGAGGGCGTGCCCAACGGGGTCCCCCAAGCGGCAAGGCCCGCGGCGGAGCCCGGTGGCGGGCGCGGTGGCCCGAAAATCGGTCGCCTTTGCCCGGGCCTCGGCTTACCGTCGGAAATCGTGCTTTCCGCCACGTATCCCCTTCCGCCGCTGCGGCTGCCCGTGCGGCCGACCGCGAGCCGGTTCCTGCTCGCCGTCTTCCGGGCTCGGCTCGGGACGGTGGTGGGGGCCGCCGCGATCGGGGTTGTCTGGGCGCTTCCCGGTGCGCTGCTGCCGCTGGTCGTCGGCCAGGGCATCGGGGCCATCGGTGCGCACGACGGCGCCGCCGTCGCGCGGTGGGCGCTGGCCGCCGCCGCGCTCGGGGTCGTGCAGACGATCTTCGGGACCTGGATGCACTTCCTCAACTACGGCCTGTGGCTGCACGGCGCCGGCTCGACCCAGCGGCTCGTCTCGGCGCACACCACGCGCGTCGGCGCCGGGCTGCGCGAGCAGACCACCACCGGCAACCTCGTCGCCGTCTCCACCACGGACATCAACCACATCGGCAACACCGTCGAGATGACCGGCCGCGCGTTCGGCTCGCTGCTGGCCTTCGTCGTGGTCGCGGTGTGGCTGATCTCGACGTCGCCGCTGCTCGGCGTGGTCGCGCTGGTCGGGGTGCCCGTTGCCGTGCTCGGCATCGGGCCGCTGCTCGCCCCGTTGCAGAAGCGCAAGGCGAAGCAGCGCGAGCAGCGCGGGGACGTCAACGCGCTCGGCGCGGACATCGTGTCCGGCCTGCGGATCCTGCGCGGCATCGGAGGCGAGCGGCGGTTCTTCGCCCGCTTCCGCGAGACGAGCCAGCGGGTGCGGCGGGCCGGCGTCGAGGTCGGGAAGGCCGAGGCGTGGCTGGCCGCAGCCGAGATCGCGCTGCCCGGCCTGGTCACCGTGGTGATCACCTGGCTCGGCGCGCGGCTGGCCGTGGCCGGCTCGATCGACGTCGGGCAGCTGGTCGCGTTCTACGGCGTCTCGGCCTTCCTGATCTGGCCGGTCAACGCCGCGACGGAGGCCGTCGGCTCGATCACCTCGGGCCTGGTCGCGTCGCGGAAGGTGGTGGCACTGCTGGCGATCCGCCCGAAGCTGGCGGACCCGCAAACGCCGGTGCCGCTGCCCGGCGGCCCGCTGGAGCTGGTGGACACCGAGTCCGGGGTCCGGGTCGCGCCCGGCCGCCTGACGGTCGTCGACTTCGGGGCCGGCGGCGAGGCGGTGGCCGACAGGCTGGCCCGGTTCGCCGATCCGGCCGAGGGTGAAGAGGTGCTGGTCGGCGGGGTCCGGGCGGACCACGTCGCGCTCGCGGAGCTGCGCCGCCGGATCGTCTACGCGCACAACCAGGACATCTGGTTCTCGGGCGTGCTGCGCGAGCAGCTGGCGCCGGCGCGATCGGGCGGCGTCAGCGTCACCGAAGCGCTGTACGCGGCCGATGCCGAGGACATCGTCGAGGCGCTGCCCGACGGCGTCGACGAGGTGATCGGCGAGCGCGGCCGCGAGGTGTCCGGCGGCCAGCGGCAGCGGCTGAACCTGGCCCGCGCGCTGGCCACCGACGCCGACGTCCTGGTGCTCGACGAGCCGACGTCGGCGGTGGACGCGCACACGGAGGCTCGCATCACCGAGCGCGTCGCCGAGCTGCGGCGCGGCCGGACGACGGTGGTGTTCAGTCAAAGTCCTTTGTGGACACATGTGGCAGACGAAGTCTTCACCGCGAAGGGGGTGACGGTGTGAAGCGGCTTCCCACGGCGGCCCGGCGCGACGTCCGCCGCTGGGCCGTGCACACGGCGATGCTCCACAAACGCGAATTCGGCCTGCTGCTGGGCTCGCTCGCCGTGGCCACGCTCATCGGCCTGGCCGGGCCGCAGCTGCTCGGCTCGCTGGTCGACGACGTCGCGGCCGGCACCACGACCGGGCACGTCGACGTGCTGGCGGTGGCGTTCGTCGGCATCCTGCTGCTGCAGGCGGTGGCGCGGAAGATCGCCCGCATGCGCGGCGCGGTGTTCGGCGAGCTGGTGCTGGCCGAAACGCGCGAGGAGTTCGTCGGGACGGCGTTGCAGCTGCCGCTCGGCACCGTCGAGGCGGCCGGCACCGGCGACCTGCTCAGCCGGGCCACCACCGACCTCGGCCGGATCGACCACGCGGCGCGGTTCGCGGCGCCGGAGATCCTGGTCGCGGCGGTGACCGTGGTGTTCACCATCGTCGCGATGGTCGTGACGTCGCCGTTGCTGTCGCTGGGCCTGCTGGTCGCGCTGCCGCTGCTGGTGCCGGTGAACGTCTGGTACCAGCGGCGGATCCCGTCGGTCATGCAGTGGATGCTCGACCGGTGGGCCGACCTGACCACCAGCGTCCACGAGACCGCCGAAGGCGCGCGCACGACCGAAGCGCTCGGGCTGACCGAGCGGCGGATCGGCGCCGCGCACGACGCGCTGGACCAGAGCATCTACGGCGAGCGCCGGATGCGTGCGCTGCAGCTGCGGTGGCTGCCGTCGCTGGAGATCAGCTACGTGCTGCCGCTGGCGGTGATGCTGCTGCTCGGCCTGCTCGCGTACGCGCAGGGCTGGGCCGGGCTCGGCGAGATCACCACGATGCTGCTATACGTGCAGGGCATGGCGGCGCCGCTGAACGAGGCCCTGTTCTGGCTGGAGGACCTGCAGGTCGCGGCGGCCGCGGCGCGCCGGATCCTCGGCGTCCGGTCGGTGGCCGTCGAGTCCGCGGGCGTGGACGAGGTGCCGTGCGGGCGCGACATCGACGTCCGCGACGTGCGGTTCAGCTACACCGCCGACCGCGAGGTGCTGCACGGCATCGACCTGCGGGTCCCGCGCGGCGAGCGGCTGGCGATCGTCGGGCCGTCGGGCGCGGGCAAGTCGACGCTCGGCCGGCTGCTGGCCGGCATCGCGGCGCCGTCGGCGGGCTCGGTGCGCATCGGCGGCCAGGACGTCTCGGCGCTGGCCGACGACGTGCTGCGCGGCGAGGTGCTACTGCTGACCCAGGAGCACCACGTGTTCTCCGGGACCCTGCGGCAGAACCTGGCCCTGCCGGCCCGCCGCGCGGGTGGCGACTGGACGGACGAGGAGCTGACGGCGGCGCTGGCGTCGGCGGGAGCGTCGGACTGGGTGGCGACGCTGCCGTCCGGGCTGGACACGAAGCTGGGCCCGGGCGAGCACCCGGTGCCGGCGGCGATCGCGCAGCAGCTGGCGCTGGCCCGCGTGGTGCTGGCGGACCCGCACACGCTGGTGCTCGACGAGGCGACATCGCTGCTGGACACGGGCTCGGCCCGCGACCTGGAGAGGTCGCTGAACAGCGTGCTGGCGGGCCGGACGGTGATCGCAATCGCCCACCGCCTGCACACGGCCGCGGCGGCCGACCGCGTCGCAGTGGTCGAGGGCGGCCGGATCACAGAGCTGGGCCCCCACGAGGAACTGCTCTCAGCGGGCGGCTCGTACGCCCGCCTGGTGGCGGCGGCGAGTTAGCCCGAGCAACGGAGGGGCGCTCCCCAGGTAGGAAATCTTTCCACCTGGGGAGCGCTCGCCAAGCCGCACAGACCCGCCCTACACCTCCCCGCCCCTCGTCCCGGCCGCAGTCAGCACCGGGGAGCGGGGAACCACTCAGGCCGAACCTGACCTCAGGCCTTCACCAGCGCGTCCACCGCACTGAAGAACATCCCGAGCCCATCATCCGACGGCCCGGTCAGCGCATCGATCGCGTGCTCCGGGTGCGGCATCAGCCCGACAACCCGGCCGTTCGCGCTGCGGATCCCGGCGATGTCGTTGCGCGACCCGTTCGGGTTGCCGCCGACGTACCGGAACACCACGCGGCCCTCGCCCTCCAGCTCGTCCAAAGTGGACTGCTCGGCCACGTAGCACCCGTCGATGTTCTTCATCGGGATGAGGATCTCGGCGCCTTCGTCGTAGCGCGTGGTCCACGCCGTGGACGTGTTCTCCACCCGCAGCCACTGGTCGCGGCAGATGAAGTGCAGGCCCTGGTTGCGGATCATCGCGCCGGGCAGCAGGCCGGCCTCGCAGAGGATTTGGAACCCGTTGCAGATGCCGAGCACCGGCATGCCCGCGCGCGCCGCCTCGATCACCGGCGTCATGACCGGCGCGAACCGGGCGATCACGCCCGCGCGCAGGTAGTCGCCGTAGGAGAAGCCGCCCGGGACGACGACGGCGTCGACGTCACGCAGGTCCTCGTCGGCGTGCCACAGCGGCACCGCCTCGCCGCCGGCGTAGCGGACCGCGCGGGCCGCGTCGCCGTCGTCCAGCGTGCCCGGGAAGGTGATGACGCCGATGCGCGCGCTCACGCGTCCACCCGCGTGATCGTCCACTGCTCGATGACCGGGTTCGCGAGGAAGCCTTCGGCGATCTTCTCCAGCGTCGCGTCGTCGACCGTGTCGTCGACCTCGATCTCGAAGTGCTTGCCCTGGCGGATCTCGGTGATCCCGGTGAACCCCAGGCGGCCGGCGGCGCCGAGCGCGGCCTGTCCCTGCGGGTCGAGGATTTCGGGCTTCGGCATGACGTCGACGACGACTCGGGCCACGGCAGGCTGCTCCTTATTTCTGCAGGTCGTGGGTACCTCGTCAGCATAGTTCACCCGCTCGCCCACCCTGCGGGGCCCGTCGGGAAACCTAGACTGGCCGACGGCGCGGCGCTGCGCCATGATGAGTCGTTGACATCTCGCCAACAGGAGGCACCGTGGCCGTCCAGGAGTCCTACGACTACGTCATCGTCGGTGCCGGCAGCGCGGGGTGCGTCCTCGCCAACCGCCTGACCGAGGACCCGTCCGCCCAGGTCCTGCTGCTCGAAGCGGGCGCGGAGGACACGGCGGACGAAATTCACATCCCGGCCGCGTTCCCGTCGCTGTTCAAGACCAAGTGGGACTGGAACTACGAGACCGTCGAGCAGAAGCACACGGGCAAGTCGGCGTACTGGCCGCGCGGCAAGATGCTCGGCGGCTGCTCGTCGATCAACGCGATGATCTACATCCGCGGCAACCGCGCCGACTACGACGGCTGGCGCGATTCCCACGGCGCTTCGGGGTGGGGCTGGGACGACGTCCTGCCGTACTTCAAGCGCGCGGAGGGCAACCAGCGGCTCGGCGGGCCGCTGCACGGAACGGACGGCCCGCTGCACGTCGAAGACCGCCGGTTCACCCACGAGCTGTCGAACGCCTGGGTCGACTCGGCCGTCGCGTGGGGCCTCAAGCGCACCGACGACTTCAACGGCGAAAGCCAGGAAGGCGCCGGCGTCTACCAGGTGACGTGCAAGAAGGGCCGCCGCTGGTCCACGGCCGACGCCTACCTGCGCCCGGCGCTTTCGCGGCCGAACCTGACGGTGAAGACGTGCGCGCCGGCCACCCGTGTCGTCTTCGAGGGCACTCGCGCGGTCGGTGTGTCCTATTTGGACAACGGCGTGGAGCAGACCGCGCGCGCTTCGGCTGAGGTCATTCTTTCGGGTGGTGCGATCAATTCGCCGCAGCTACTCATGGTGTCGGGCGTGGGGCCGGCCGAGCACCTGCGCGAGCACGGCATCGACGTCGTCGCCGCGCTGCCGGGTGTCGGCGAAAACCTGCACGACCACCCGGCGTGCGGAATCATCTGGTCCACTCGCGACACCACCGATCTGGTCGAGGCGGCCACGGTTTTCGGTCTGGCCCGGTACCAGCTGACGCGGCGCGGCCCGCTGACGTCGAACATCGGTGAAGCGGGCGCGTTCTACCCGACCACGGACGGCTTGCCGGCACCGGACATGCAGATCCACGTGGCGCCGACGTTGTTCTACGACAACGGGATGCGCGAGCCGACGGTGTCGGGGTTCACCTCGGCGGCGACCTTGGTGGACGTCGCGAGCCGGGGACGGCTGCGGTTGAAGTCGGCGAACCCGTTGTGGAAGCCGGAAATCGATCCGGCCTATTACGCTGATCCGCGCGATATGGAGACGATGATCGCGGGGCTGCGGTCGTTGATCGAGATCGGCCAGGTGGGGCCGCTGCGGCGGTTCCTGGACAAGCCGTTCCTGCCGGTGCGGCACGATTTGAGCGATTCCGAGCTGGCCGAGCACATCCGGGAGAACACGCAGACGCTTTATCACCCGGTCGGGACTTGCTCGATCGGGTCGGTGGTCGACCCGGAGTTGCGGGTTCAGGGGGTGGAGGGGCTGCGGGTGGTGGACGCGTCCGTGATGCCGGTGGTGCCGCGGGGGAACACGAATGCGCCGACGATCATGGTGGCGGAGAAGGCGGCGGACCTGATCCGGGGGTGAGCGATTCAGCGTGTGCGGCCCTCGGCCCCCGTTACCGTTTTCGTAGTTCCTGATCAAGGAGCTGTCGTCGCCAGGCCCGGCATGACTCAGGCCCCCAGTCGCACGCATGATCCGGGGGGTGGTGTCACCGGTTCTGGTGGCATCGAGGGACCGCTGAATAGGGACACGGCCACCGCCAGGTAGGTCTCGTCGTAACGCGGGTGCCGGCCATCGATGCCCGATCCGGTGACCACTCGCGGCGAACGAACGGCAGGGTGGATGAGCAGCACTTACAGCGTGTTCCTCGGCCTGGACGTCGGCAAAGACGCCCACCACGCGGTCGGGCTCGACCCGGACGGCAAACGGCTGCATGACGCTCCGCTGCCCAACACCGAACCCAAACTGCGAGCCGTGTTCGACAAGCTCGCCGCCCACGGACCACTGCTGGTCGTGGTCGACCAGCCCGCCACGATCGGGGCGTTGCCCGTCGCGGTCGCCCGCGCAGCCGGGCACCAGATCGCCTACCTGCCCGGCCTGACGATGCGCCGCATCGCCGACCTCTACCCCGGCCGCGCCAAAACCGACGCCCGCGACGCGTTCGTCATCGCCGACGCCGCCCGCTCCCTCCCGCACACACTCCGGCCAGTGGATGTCGGCGACGAAGCCATGGCCGAGCTGGACGTGCTGGTCGGATTCGACGACGACCTGGCCGGCGAAGCCACCCGCATCAGCAACCGCATCCGCGGCCTGCTCACCGGCATCCATCCCGCTCTCGAGCACGCTATCGGTCCGCGGATCTCGCATCCGGCCGTGCTGGAAATCCTCTCCCGTTGCGGCGGCCCGACCGGCATCGCCAAGGCCGGCCGCCGCAAACTGACCGCGATCGCGAAGGTCCACGCTCCGCGCATCGGCGAGCGGCTGGTCGAGGCGATCATGACCGCGCTGGCCGAGCAGACCGTCACCGTCCCAGGCACCGCCGCCGCCGACACCGTGCTGCCCAGGCTGGCTGACAGCTTGAAAACCGTGCTGCAGCAACGCAAAGCCGTTGCCAAGCAGGTCGAGGGGATACTCGATGCGCACCCTCTTGCCGGGGTCCTGACGCCGATGCCCGGCATCGGCGTCAGGACCGCAGCCCGCATCCTGCTCGAAGTCGGCGACGCCTCCAACTTCAAGACCTCCGGGCACCTGGCCGCCTACGCCGGCATCGCCCCGGTCACCCGCAGCTCCGGAACATCGATCAAAGGCGAACAATCCGGCTCGGACCGGCAACCGCCAGCTCAAACGCGCGTTCTTCCTCGCCGCCTTCGCCGCCCTGTCCGACCCCACCAGCAGGGCCTACTACGACCGCAAACGCGCCGAAGGCAAGAAACACAACGCCGCCCTCATCTGCCTCGCCCGCCGTCGCTGCGACGTCCTCTACGCCATGCTCCGCAACGGCACCCACTACCGCCACCCCGAACCCGCTCCCGTCCCCGCTGCGGCTTGACAACCACATAGGGACACCCCCCCGGTAACCAGTTTACCGGGGGGCGCCGACAGTTTTGGTGCTTCTCCGGGGTTGTTGACCCGGTCGGTCCACAACCCCGGATCGGTCAGCGCTTGCCGTGGAGGATGGTCACCAGTTTGGCCACCAGTGCGTCCGTTGATTCCTTGCGGGTGAACGACGTCAGCGTCAGGGGGGCCGTGAACCGCTGGCGGGCGATCGCCTTCGTGCGGGCGAACTCCCGCAGCCCCTCCGGGCCGTGGATGCGGCCGAAGCCCGAATCGCCCACGCCGCCGAACGGCAACGACGCGATGCCCGCGAAGGACAGCGGCGCGTTGATCGCCGTCATGCCCGTGCGCAGCTTCTCCGCCAGCTCCACACCCCGGGACTTCGAGAACACCGTCGAACCCAAACCGTACTTCGTGCTGTTCGCGCGCTCGACCGCTTCGTCCATGTCGCGGACCTTGGCGATCGTCACCGTCGGGCCGAACGTTTCCTCCGTCACCGCCTCGGAGTCCTCCGGGACGTCCACCAGGACCGTCGGCTGGGCGTAGCGGTCGCCCACCGCTTCTTCTCCCCCGAGCACCGCCTTGCCTCCGCGGGCCAGGGCGTCCTGGATGTGCCTCTTGATCACGCCCAGCTGGGAAGGCATCGTCACCGGGCCGTACTGGGCCGCCTCGTCCGAGCCCGCCCGCACGTCCTTCGACTTCTCGACCACCTTGGCCACGAACTCGTCGTGGACCTTCTCGTGGACGTAGACCCGCTCCACGCCGATGCACGTCTGGCCCGAGTTCGAGAACGCGCCCCACACCGTGGCGTCCGCCGCCGCGTCCAGGTCCGCGTCCGCGTCGACCAGGACCGGATCCTTGCCGCCCGCCTCGATGACCACCGGGGTCAGGGTCTCGGCCGCCGCCGCCATGATGCGCTTGCCCGTGGCCGTCGAGCCGGTGAACGCGATCTTGTCGACGCCGGCGCCGACCAGGGCCGCGCCCGTCTCGCCGAAGCCCGTGATCAGCTGCAGGACCGGCTGCTCCGGGACGATCTCGGCGAACGCGTCGACCAGCCACTTGCCGACGCCCGGCGTGTACTCGCTCGGCTTGAACACCACCGCGTTGCCCGCCGCCAGCGCGTACGCGACCGAGCCGAGCGGGGTGAACACCGGGTAGTTCCACGGGCCGATCACGCCGACCACACCCAGCGGCTGGTACTCGACCGTCGCCGCCTGGTTGGACATCAGCAGCCCCGCGGACCGCTTCTGCTTCCCGAGCACCTTCTTCGCGTGCTTGCCCGCCCACGCGATGTGCTCGATGGCCAGGACGCTCTCCAGCTGCGCGTCGGCGATCGGCTTGCCGGTCTCGTCGCGGACCACCTGGCACAGCTGCGGCAGCCGGCGCGTCAGCACGCCCTTCCAGGCCTTCAGCCGCTCGGCGCGCCCGGCGAAACCGAGGCCCGCCCACCACTCCGCCGCGACGCGCGCCCGCTCGACGGCCGCCTTGACGTCCTCCGCGGTGTGGATCGGGTAAGTTCCGACCACCTCGTCGGTCGCCGGGCTGAGCGAGTCGAAGGTCTCGCCGACCGTCGTCGGCTTCGGCTGGACGGCAGTCATCGGCGTCTCCCGTGGGTCGAGGGTCAGCCCAGGTTACGACGTTACTGACACCGTGCCAATAGCTCGTGCGGGCTTCCCCATCAGCATTCCACCGGCGATCGCCGCGGCAAAGACACCGAACAACGGCGGCAGCCACAGCGGCAGCACTCCGACGGCCAGCGAACCAAGCCCGAAGCCGCACGACTGCACGGTGAAGCTCAAGGAGAACCCGGCGGACCTGCGGTTTCTCGGCAACAGGCGCTGGAGGTTGACCGAGGTCGTGGCGACCAGCGGCCCACCGCAGGCGCCGATCACCGCCAGCGACGCGAGCAAGCCCGCCCAGCCGAGATCCGCGGCGAGCACGATCCCGCCGACGACGAACCCGCCGAGGAACAGCCGCGGGTCGCCGGTCTTGCCCCGCCACGCGTAGACCGCGCCGCCGACGAGGCTCGCCCCCGTCAGCACAGCGATCACCAGCGGCGCAGCCGCGTCGGGTGCGCCGACGCGTTGGACCAGCGGCAGGGGCGCGACCTCGATCGTCGACGTCAGCAGCCCGACGGTGAAGGCGCAGGAAAGCCACGGCAGGTAGGCGACCGGCGGCGCGGACGGAAGGTCCTCCACGGATTCCACCCGATCGTGGGAGGCAGCGCGACGCGGGACGAGCAGGGCCGCGGCCACGCAAAAGGCGGCCATCGCGGCCAACGGCACGAGCGGGCCGGCCAGGTCGAGCAGCGTGACCAGCGCCGGGCCGCCGACGAGCACACCTTCGAGGATCATCCCGTCGACGGAGATCGCCCGGGGAAGCAGCCCGTCGTCGACCGTCTCCGCGAGCAGTGTCCGGAACCCGCCCGACAACGCTCCGCCCGTGATGCCGGGCAGCACGACGAAGACCAGCAACACGGTACCCGGAGCGCCGTTCGCGGCGGCCACGGTCAGGACGACGAACCCCGCCGCGGTCAGGAGCAGCAACATCGGCAGCCCGCGCCCCGGGCCGACGCGGTCGAGCAGCCGCCCGACCGGGACCGCGCAGACCATTTCCGAGGCGACGTAGACCGCCATCAGGACGCCGCCCAGCCGGTACGACCCGGTCGTGGCGGTGGTCAGCACGGTGAACGCGAGCGGCGCCATGAACGCCGGGAGCCGGGCGAACTGGACGCCCGCCGACCAGCGCCAGTACGCGCGATGGGTGAACAACGACATGGCGTCACGCTCTCGTGGCGCGCTCGCGCGGCATACTGATTCGGGTGAGAGCGAATCAGCCGTGATCGAACTGGCCCTGACCGCGGCCGGAAGCCAGCGCGTCCGCTTCGCGATCTCGCCGTTGGAGGAGGTGCTGGGTGCGGTCCAGACGCTGCTCGGCATCCGGCGGCACCCCGCGCCCCTGCCGTGGCTGTCCGACCTCCCCGACGTGCCCGAACTGACCGCGGTGCTGAGCGCGCGGCACTACATCACCGAGTTCCTGAGCCCGCCGCCCGACGGCCCCGAGACGACCGCCGAAGCCCAGCTCGAGGTGGTCCGCGCGACGCCACCGGAGCAGGTGGCGCTGGAGCTGGGCATGGTCGACGCGGACCTGTCCGGGCTGCCGGCCGGCCCGGCGGCCGCGCGCGACCTGCTCGCCGGCCAGCTGGAGACGGTCTGGCAGGCGGTGCTGGCGCCGCAGTGGCCACGCCTGCGCGAGCTGCTCGCGGCGGACATCGCGCACCGGACGCGCCGGCTGGGCTCCGGCGGCGTCGCGGCGATGCTGGCGGAGCTGCACCCGCGCGTCCGCATGTCCGGCACGTCGGTGCTGGTCGACGTCCGCGCCCGGGAACGGCTGTCGATCGACTCGCGCGGGCTGCTGCTGATCCCGGCGGTGTTCGCGTGGCCGAACGTCGGGGTGGTGACGGTGCCGCCGTGGCAGATTTCGCTGCTGTACCCGGCTCGGGGCGTCGCTTCGCTGTGGAGTTCGTCCGTCACCCCGCCGGAACCGCTGGCGGAGGTGCTCGGCCGGACCCGCGCGGTGTTGCTGACGACACTCGACCGCCCGGCGGCGACGACCGAACTGGCCCGGCGCCACGGCCTGGCGCCCGCGACGGTGTCGGCGCACTTGACGGCGTTGCGCGGAGCGGGGTTGCTGGCCTCGGAGCGGCGCGGGCACCGGGTGCTGTACCGGCGGACCGAGCTGGGTGACGCGTTGCTCACCGGGAAGCTCTGAACGGGACTAGGCTGGAAAACGACCACCCGTGAAGGAGAACCAACGATGCGTATCGTCCATTTCGGACACGCCTGTCTGTTGCTGGAGACCGGTTCCGAGCGGATCCTGCTCGATCCCGGCGTCTTCTCCACCGGCTTCGAGGGTGAGCGGGAGCTGTCCGCCGTGCTGGTCACCCACCAGCACTTCGACCACCTCGACGTCGACCGGCTGCCGAAGGTCCTCGAAGCCAACCCGGGCGCGAAGCTGATCGTCGACCCGGGGTCCGCTCCCGAAGTCGAGAAGCTCGGCCTGGAGTTCGACGTCGCCAACGTCGGGGACGCCTTCGCCGTCGGGGACACCTCGATCAAGGCCGTCGGCGGGGAGCACGCCGTCATCCACTCCGACATCCCCGTCATCCCGAACATCGGCTACGTCGTCGACGACGGCGCGTTCTTCCACCCCGGCGACTCGTTCTTCGTGCCGGAGCAGAAGATCGACGTCCTGGGGCTGCCGACCGGCGCGCCGTGGCTGAAGGCCGGGGAAGCCGTCGACTACCTGCGAGCCGTCGCGCCGCGGGTGGCCGTGCCGATCCACGAAGCCGTGCTCGCCAACCCGGCCATGCACTACGGCCTGTTCGGCAACCTCGCGCCCGAAGGCACCGAGGTCAAGGTGCTGGAACGGGCCGAGCCGGCGAAGTTCTAGCCACCCACGCCTCGACGCCGAGTTCCGCCGGCCGCCCGTTCGGTTCGCAGGCCGGGCGCCGGTGGGTGTCAGGCACCTTTGCGCTTGGCGCGGCCGGTATCGGCCTCTGGCTCGGTCAGGCCGCGACCGCGCGCAGCGAACCGTAGGTTGCGCCGAAGGCGCGGTTCTCGAGGGCGACGTCGACCGCGTCGAGCAGGGCCTGGCGGAGGCCGGGGCGGGTCAGGTCCGAGGCTTCGGCCCCCAGCCGGACCAGCCCGCCCCGGCGGGCCGAACGGGCCGCCGCCAGCACCAGTGCGAAGCAGCGCACCGTCTCGGTGCGGTGCGACTGGCTCGTGAATTCACTCACCCGCGCGCGGCGCACCTCGCCGGTGACGAGGTCGCGCACCGCGCCGAGGTCGGCGCACAGCCGGAAACCGTGCTCGGCCAGGGCCTGCAGCGTGCCCTGGGACGCGATCCAGCGCGGCGGCGCGAAGCCGTCCACCGCCAGCCCCGCGTTGTCCAGCGCGGCCTTCGCGGCGATCAGCCGCAGGCGGGCTTCGTGCGCCGGCAGCGTCGCGAACTCCGCCCGCTTGCCCAGGTACACCGTGCGGTGCGTGGGTGTGACGGTGTGGTCGTAGCCGTGCAGCAGCACGGAATCACCGCCGCGGGCGCGGGTGCGCACCCACTCCGTCACCGGGCCGTCGCCGGTGCGGGCGGCGTACAGCAGCGAGAGCGGCACCTTGCGGCGGTCGAGCTCGGCCGCGAGGTCGGCGCACCGGTGCAGCGTGCGCGGGGTGATTCCCGACAGCGAAACCAGCAAGCGAGCGTCCACGACCACCATTGGCGCGCACGCGTCTGAAACTCCCGTGAACTGCGCAGAACGGACGGGCGACCGTTGCCGGAAGGGTCAGACACCCTCGCGCAGGCGCTTCACGGCCACCGCGATCCGGCCGCGCAGATCGGGGTCGGCGACCTGGCCGTCGGCGACGTCCGCCCGCGAGACCGGGATCCGCGCACACGCGTCTTCGACGATCTTCGCGCCCGCGTACGTCAGGACTTTGCGCAGCGAGTCGTGCGCGTCCCGGCCGCCGGTGGGTGCCGCGATCGAGGACGCGTTGATCCACGCCACCGGCTTGCCGTACATCTCGCCGCCGCCGACCGTCCAGTCGAGGAGGTTCTTGAACGAGCCCGGTAGCCCGCCCGCGTACTCCGGCGTGCAGATCAGGACCGCGTCGGCTTCCTTGAGCGCGGCGCGCAGCGAGGCGACCTCGGGGTGCAGGGGATCGCGGTCGTCATCGGGGTTGAAGTGCGGCAGATCGGCGAGGCCGGTGTACGTCTTGGTCGCGGTGAGGGTCGCGACGGTCCCCAGCACCGCCGCATTGCCCGAGCCGGCTCGCAGGCTGCCGCAGATCAGCAGGATCACGAGGCCAGTCTGCCAGCGAAAGCCCGGTGATGCGCCGGTACGCCTCGAGGTACCGGTCGCGCGTGGCCGTCACCACTTCGGGGGGCAACGGCGGCAGCGGGGACACGCAGTCCCAGCCGGACGCCGGGTCGACCAGCCAGTCGCGCACGTGCTGCTTGTCGAACGACGGCTGCGGGACGCCGGGCTGGTGACCGTCGGCGAGCCAGTAGCGCGCGGAATCCGGCGTCAGCAGCTCGTCCGCGAGCACCAGACCGCCGTCGCGCCCGATGCCGAATTCGAACTTCGTGTCGGCCAGCAGCAGGCCCTGTTCCGCCGCACGCGCGGCGCCCCGGCGGTACAGCTCGAGGGAGGCCTCCCGGACCTCCTCGGCGAGCGCGCGGCCGAGCACCGACACGCACGTTTCGAAGTCGATGTTCTCGTCCTTCTCCCCGCGCCGCGCCTTGGTGGACGGCGTGAAGATCGGCTCGGGCAGCCGCGCCGACTCGGCCAGGCCCGGCGGCAGCGCCAGCCCGCACACCTCCCCGGACCGGCGGTAGTCGGCGTACCCGCGGCCGGTGAGGTAGCCGCGGACGACCGCCTCCACGGGCAGCATCTCGAGCCGCTCGACCAGCAGCGCGCGGCCGCGGACGGACTCGGGGATGAGCGGCCCGTCGCAGGTCACGAGGTGGTTCGGGAGGACGTCGGCGAGCTCGCGGAACCAGAACACGCTCATCGCGGTGAGCACGCGGCCCTTGCCGGGGACCGAGGTGGGGAAGACTTGCTCGAAGGCGGAAATGCGGTCGGAGGCGACGATCAGCAGGTGGTCGTCGCCCGCTTCGTACAGGTCGCGGACCTTGCCGGAGGCGAGCCTCCGGCGTGTGGGGAGGGGTGTCACGCACCGAACCCTAACGGGCACCCTCTGCCACCATGGATGATGCTGGCATGGCGTACGACTGGATCTCGGTGACCACCGACTACGGCCTGCGCGACGGCTTCGTGGCGGCCTGCCACGGCGTGATCGCGCGGCTGGCGCCCGCCGTGCGGGTGATCGACGTGACCCACGAAGTGCCACCCCAGGACATCCGGCACGGCGCGATGGCGCTGGCCCAGACCGTCCCCTACCTGCCGGAGTCGGTGCACGTCGCGGTGGTCGACCCGGGTGTCGGCACCGACCGGCTCGGCGTGGTCGTCGTCGCGGAGGACGGGCTGCTGGTCGGGCCGGACAACGGCCTGCTGCTGCCGGCCGCCCAGGCCCTGGGCGGCGTCCGGGTGGCGTACGAGCTCGCCGAGCCGTCGCTGCGGCTGCCCGCGACGTCGGCGACCTTCCACGGCCGGGACGTCTTCGCGCCCGCAGCCGCACACCTCGCGCTGGGTGTGTCGCCGGCCGACTTCGGCGACCCGGTGGACGGCCTGGTCGCGATGGCGGAGCCGTTCGTGGCGGCGTTCCCGGGGAAGCTCGTGTCGGAGGTGCTGACGGTCGACCACTTCGGCAACGTCCAGCTCGCCGCGACCCCGGCGGACCTGGAGCTTTCGGGCCTGTCCGGCGCGGTTTCCGTGCACAGCGAGCGCGTGGCGGTGACCACCGTGCTCGGGCGGACGTTCGCCGACGTCCCCGCCGGAGCGTCGGTGCTCTACACGGACTCGGCGGGCCGGCTCGCGGTCGCCGTCAACGGCGGCTCGGCGGCGGCCGTGCTCGGGCTCGGGCCGGCCCAGGAGTGCACGATCACCTCGTCGCCGACCGCGACCTGACCCGGCCGCAGCACGGCGGCTTTCGCGCCGAAGACGACACCGCCCTGCGGGTCACGCCGGTAGCTCGCGAGGGTGCGGATCGGCTCGGGACCGGCCTTCGCGCCGGTTTCCTGGTCGACCATCGGGACCGCGCACCGGACGCACCTCTCGGCGTACCCGATCCGCGCGGTGCCGACGGTCAGTTCGCGAGCCTCGTCTTCGCGGTGGGGTTCGACCCAGCCGGCGAGCACGATGTTGGGCCGGAAGCGGTCCATCGGCACCGGTTCGCCCTGTCCGGCGGCGATCCGCTCGTTGAGGTTGTCCAAAGAGGACTCGGAAGCGAGCAGCAGGGCGTGCGCGTCACCGAAGGCGGCGAGGCCGGGGAACACCCCGCCGCTGACGCGGTGGTGGTCCGGCGTGACGCCGATCAGCGCGGCCGGGCGGCCGAGCAGGTCCGAGAACCACTCGTCGGCCCGGGGATCCTGCCGGACGCCCTCGCCGTGCCAGCTGAGCATCGACACCGGGCGCCGCGGGCCGTCGCGCCGGATGTCCACGACGACGTCCTCGCGGCCGGGTGCCGACAGCGCGAGCCTGTCGCCGAGCACCCGCGGCCGGACGACCGCCATGACCGGGTGCGGCCGCTGGGTGAGGACGTCGCCGTCCGGCGAGATGACCTGGAAGACCCGGTCGCCCGCGAGCCCGGTGCTGGTCACCTCGGCGGACGGCACGTCGATGCCCGCGCAGGACTTGACCGGGTAGTACGTCAGCCGAGCGATTCTCGCCATCTTCGCAGGCTACCCGGGCGGCCGCCGCCGAAGCGTCTCCTTTCAGAGGACCTGGGAGAGGAACCGCTGCAGGCGCGGGCTTCGGGGCTCGTCGAACATCTCCGCCGGCGGCCCCTGCTCGACGATGCGGCCCGCGTCCATGAAGGCCACCTCGTCCGCGACGCTGCGGGCGAAGCCCATCTCGTGCGTCACCACGATCAGCGTCAGGCCGCGCGAGGCCAGGCCCGCCATCAGGTTCAGCACACCTTTGACCAGCTCCGGGTCCAGCGCGCTGGTCGCCTCGTCGAAGAGCATCACCTCGGGGTCCATCGCCAGCGCCCGGGCGATCGCCACCCGCTGCTGCTGGCCACCGGACAGCGCGCTCGGGCGGTACGGTGCCTTGTCCGCCAGGCCGACGTCCGCCAGGCGGGCGCGGGCGATCGCCGCCGCCTCCTCCTTGCTCAGCTTCTTCACGCTGCGCAGCGGGAGCACGATGTTGTCCAGCACGCTCCGGTGGCCGAAGAGGTTGAAGTGCTGGAACACCATGCCGACGCGCTGGCGCAACGCGTCCGGATCGGCCTTGATCACCGACTCGCCGTCGAGCAGCAAATCGCCGGAATCGGGCTCCTGCAGGCGGTTCACGCAGCGCAGGAGCGTCGACTTGCCGGAGCCGGACGGGCCGATGACGCACGTCGTCTTGCCGCTCTCCACGCGGAGGTCGACCCCGCGCAGGACTTCGAGCGTGCCGAAGCTGACGTGGATGTCCTTCAGCTCCACACTGGACGAACGGACCGCCGTCGTCACCACGTGCTCACCCTCCCCCCGGGACCGATCTCGACCGGTTCGCCGTCGTCCGGCTCGTCGGCGCGCACCTTGCGGCCGGTCCGGAGCTTCTTGTCGATGTAGTTGACCAGGTGCGTCAGCGGCACGGTGATCACCAGGAAGAACACACCGGCGGCGACCAGCGGGGACAGGTTGCCGGTGTTCGCCGCCAGGTCCTGACCGATCCGGAACAGCTCGCGCTGGCCGGACAGCAGGCCGAGCACGTAGACCAGGCTGGAGTCCTTGACCAGCGCGATGAACTGGTTCACCAGCGCCGGCAGCACCCGCCGGACGCCCTGCGGGATGATCACCAGCAGCATCGACTTGGTGTAGCTCATCCCGAGCGCCCGGCTGGCCTCCATCTGGCCCTTGTCCACGCTCTGGATGCCGGACCGGAAGATCTCGCCGATGTAGGCGGCGGCGATCAGCGACAGCGCCAGGATGCCCATCGGGTACGGGTTCGTGCCCACGACGTCTCGCGCGAGCGTGCCGAGGCCCTGGCCGATCAGCAGGATCGTCAGGATGGCCGGCAGCCCGCGGAAGATGTCGGTGTACACCCGCGCGGGCCAGCGCAGCCACCACTTGGTGGACAGGCCCATCACCGCCAGGACCATGCCGAGCACGGTGCCGATCAGCGCCGAGGACACCGACAGGATCAGCGTGTTCAGCAGCCCGGTCTTCAACAGGTCGGGCAAGACCTGGGAAATGTAGTCCCAGTTCAGGAACGTGTTGACAAAATCGTCCATTGTGGACTACTGCCCCGCCTTGAACTCGGCGGGCACCGGCGCGGTGGGCTCGAACTGGTCGTGCACCTTGACCCAGGTGCCGTCCGCGATGACCTTCTTCAGACCGTCGTTGATCTTGTCGATCAGCTCGGTGTTGCCCTTCTTGAAAGCGAACCCGTGCGGGATGGTCGTGGTGATCGCCTTGGTCACCTTGAGCTTCGCGTCCGGGTTGTTCTTCGCGTAGTCCTCGGCGGTCGCCTGGTCGAACACCGCGCCGTCGATCGCGCCGGTCTTGAGGGCGTTGAGGGCCGCGGCGTCGTTCGGGAACCGGACGGCCTGCGCGGTCGGCGCGTTCGTGCCGAGCCAGGTGTCCGACACCGTGCCCTGGACGACGCCGACCCGCTTGCCCGCCAACGAGTTCTCGTCGGTGATGCCCGCGGTTTCCTTGGCTTCGATGCCGAGCGCCTGGTAGTTGTACGGCGCCGAGAAGTCGACGGTCTTCTTGCGGGCGTCGGTCTGCGAGATCGCCGAGCTGCCGATGTCGAAGGTGCCGTTCGCGACCTGGCCGAGCAGCGCCGAGAACTCGGTCGCCGCGAACTCCAGTTTCAGGCCTTCCTTGGCCGCGATGGCCTTCAGCAGCTCGTTGTCGAAGCCGGTGTAGTTGCCGTTCTCCTGGTAGGCGTTCGGCTTCGAGTCGCTCAGCGTGCCGACGCGCAGGGTCTTCTCGCCGCCGCTGTCCGAGCCGCCGCAGGCCGTGAGGGCGGCCAGCAGGGTCGCGGTCAGCGCTGTGACCAGTGTCTTCCTCATGCTTCTCCTAACCCTGGAACCCGGCCGGCACCGGAGCGGTCGGCAGGAACTGCTGGTGCAGCTTAAGCCAGGTGCCGTCGGAGATCACCTGCTTGAGCCCGTCGTCGATCTTGCGCAGGAGCTCGGCGTTGCCCTTCTTCACCGCGAAGCCGTGCGGCACGTCCGTGACGAAGCTCTTCACGACGACCAGCTTGGCGTCCGGGTTGTCGGTGACGTTCTTCTCGGCAATGGACTGGTCCAGGATGTACGCGTCGACCGCGCCGCTCTTCAACGCGGTCAGCGCGGCGGCGTAGTCCGGGAAGCGCACGGCCTGGGCGCTCGGCACGGTGCTGGTCAGCCAGTGGTCGCCGACGGTCGCTTGGATCACGGCGACGCGCTTGCCGGCCAGGCCCTTTTCGTCGGTGACCGGCGTGCCCTGCTTGGCCTGGATGCTCATCGTCTCGAAGTCGTACGCCGCGGAGAAGTCGACCGTCTTCTTGCGCTCGTCGGTCTGCGCGATCGCCGAGCTGGCGATGTCGTACCGCCCCGAGGCGACCTGCCCGAGCAGCGCGGAGAAGTCGGTCGCGGCGAACTCCAGCTTCAGGTTCTGCTTGGCCGCGATGGCCTTGAGCAGCTCGTTGTCGAAGCCGGTGTAATTGCCGTCCTTCAGGTAGATGTTCGGCGGCGCGTCGCTCAGCGTGCCCACGCGCAGCGTCGAGGAAGCGCTGTCGGAGCCGCCGCAGGCGGTCAGCGTGAGGACGGCGGCCAGCACGGTGACGATCAGCTTCTTCATGTCACGCCCCCAGGTTCTTCACGGGCAGGCCGGGACCGCCCTGCTGGAGTTCCTTCGACAGCGGGGTGTTCTTGTAGAACTGCCCGTAGATCCGGGCCACCGTGCCGTCCGCAACGGCCTTCGCCAGGCCGTCGTTCAGCTTGTTCAGCAGGTCGGAGTTCTTCTTGGCCACCGCGAACGCCGACGGCGTGTCCTTGTCTTCGACCGTGTACCCGAGTTCCAGCGGGACATTCGGGTTCTGGTCCAGGTACTTCTGCCCGATGTCCTGCGGGACGACCCAGCCGTCGAGCGTGCCGTTCTTCAGCTGCGCGAAGCCCGCGTTGTAGTCCGGGAAGCGGACGACCTGGGCGCCGGCGACCTTGCCCGCGAACTCGTCCTGCACCGAGCCCTGGACCACGCCGAGCCGCTTGCCGCCCAGCGCGCCGACGTCCTTCAGGTTCGCGCCCTTGGCGGTGACGATCGTGGTGAAGCCGGTGTTGTAGCCGTTGGAGAAGGCGACCGTCTTCTTGCGCGCCTCGGTGCTGGAGATCGTCGAGCTGCCGATGTCGAACTTGCCGCCCGCGACGCCGGCGAGCAGGCTGGAGAACTCGGTGCCGACGAACTCGACCTCGAAGCCCTCCCGCTTGGCGATGTCGCGCAGCAGCTCGTTGTCGTAGCCGGTGAACCGGCCGTTCTCCAGGTAGATCGACGGCGGGGCGTCGCTCAGCGTCCCGACGCGCAGGGTGGTGGCCCCCGCCTCGGAACCACCGCAGGCGGCCAAGGTCAGCGTCAGCGCGCCCGCGGTGGCGGCCGCGGCGATTTTCGACAGCGTGGATCTCATCGCTTCTTCCAGAGGTAGGCGCGCCCAGGGCGCGAGGAAAGCACGTCAGGTCACTGGGTAAACGCCCTGACGCTCCGGTTTCGTGCGATCGAGATTAGGGATTTCGCCCGTTCGTGTGGATTCGTTCCAGTCCGTGGACTCGTGCGTCAGCTCACAGAATCGGCTGCGGGACGTACCCCGCGGCCTCGGGGAACCGCTCGAGGACCTCGGCGACGCGCTCGGCCACCTGCGTGACCTGACGGCCGGCCGTGCCGGTGAACGAGATCCGGTCGGCGAGGAGTTTGTCCAGCTCACCGCGGTCGAGCGGGATGCGCTCGTCGGCGGCGAACCGGTCGAGGAGGTCGTTCTCCGCGCGGCCTTCGCGCATCTCGAGCGCGACGGCGACCGCGTGCTCCTTGATCGCTTCGTGGGCCGTCTCACGCCCGATGCCGGCGCGGACCGACGCCATGAGCACCTTCGTCGTGGTGAGGAACGGCAGATAGCGATCGAGCTCACGCTCGATGACCGCCGGGAAGGCGCCGAACTCGGCGAGCACGGTGAGGAACGTCTCCAGCAGGCCGTCGAGCGCGAAGAAGGCGTCCGGCAGCGCGACCCGGCGGACGACCGAGTCGGAGACGTCGCCCTCGTTCCACTGGTCGCCGGCCAGCTCGCCGATCATCGAGAGGTAGCCGCGCAGCACGACGGCGAGGCCGTTCACGCGCTCGCACGAGCGGGTGTTCATCTTGTGCGGCATGGCGGACGAGCCCACCTGGCCGGGCTTGAAGCCCTCGGTGACCAGCTCGTGGCCGGCCATCAGCCGGATCGTCTTGGCCAGGCTGGACGGCGCCGCGGCGAGCTGGACCACAGTGGACAGCACGTCGAAGTCGAGCGAACGGGGGTACACCTGGCCGACGCTGACGAACCGCCGGTTGAAGCCGAGGTGCTGCATCACGCGGTCCTCGAGCTGGTCCAAAGTGGACTCATCGCCGAGCAGGTCGAGCATGTCCTGCGCGGTGCCGACCGGGCCCTTGATGCCGCGCAGCGGGTACCGCTCGATGAGGTTCTCGAGGCGCTCGAAGGCGACCAGCAGCTCGTCGGCCGCGGTGGCGAACCGCTTGCCGAGGGTGGTGGCCTGCGCGGCGACGTTGTGGGAACGCCCGGCCATGACGGTGTCGGCGTGCTCGACGGCGAGGGCGGCCAGCCGCGCCAGCACGGCGGCGACGCGGGTGCGCACCAGCTCCAGGGAGCGGAGCAGCTGGAGCTGCTCGACGTTCTCGGTGAGGTCGCGCGAGGTCATGCCCTTGTGGATGTGCTCCTGGCCGGCGAGGTCGCTGAACTCCTCGATCCGCGCCTTGACGTCGTGGCGGGTGACGCGCTCGCGCTCGGCGATCGAGTCCAGCCGCACGTCCTCGAGCACCCGCTCGTAGGCCTCGACGACGCCGTCCGGCACTTCCACGCCGAGGTCCCGCTGGGCCTTGAGGACGGCCAGCCAGAGCTGCCGCTCCAGGACGACCTTCTGCTCCGGGGACCAGAGCGAGACCAGCTCCGCGGAGGCGTAGCGGGCGGCGAGTACGTTCGGAATGCGGGGCTTGTCCGTCACGCCCTCACGATACCTGCGCAGGTCAGCGCGGTGACGGCCCGGGGTTTCACCATTCCGCGAAGCCGCCGTCGTCGTGGCGCCACACCGGTGAGCGCCAGGCGTGCCCGGTCTCGTCCGCCCGGCGCACGGCCTCTTCGTCGACCTCGATGCCGAGACCGGGGCCGAGCGGCCGGGCCGCGTAGCCGTCCTGGAACGCGAAGATCGACGGGTCCACGAGGTACCCGGGCTCACGGCCCTCGTGGTAGTGCATGCCCACACTTTGTTCCTGGATCAGGAAGTTCGGTGTCGCGAAGGCGACCTGCAGCGACGCGGCCAGCGAGATCGGGCCGAGCGGGCAGTGCGGCGCCATTGAAGCGCCGTACACCTCGGCCAGCGCGCCGATCCGCCGCAGCTCCGAGATGCCGCCGGCGTGCGACGGGTCGGGCTGGACGACCGCGACCCCGGCGTCGAGCACCGGCTTGAACTCCCAGCGCGAATAGAGCCGCTCGCCGAGCGCGATCGGCACCGTGGACGCCTCGACGACCGAGCGCAGTGCGTCGCCTTGGGTCTCCGGCAGGATCGGCTCCTCGACGAACAGCGGCTGGACGTCCTCCAGCAGCCGCACCAGCCGGCGCGCCATCGCGGGCGAGACCCGGCCGTGGAAGTCGATCGCGAGGTCGCGGTGCGGGCCGAGCGCCTCCCGCGCTTCCCAGGCCCGCGCCACCGCGGCGTCGGCCTCGGCCGGGGACGCGATCGCCGTCATCGGCCCGGCGACGTTCATCTTCACCGCGGTGAACCCGGCCTCGACCTGCGCGGCCACCGCTTCGCGGATACCGGCCGGGCGGTCGCCGCCGACCCAGCTGTAGACCCGGACGCGGTCGCGGACCGGCCCGCCGAGCAGCTCGTGCACCGGCGCGTTGCGGACCTTGCCGGCGATGTCCCACAGCGCGTGGTCGAACCCGGCGAGCGCGCTGGAGAGCACCGGGCCGCCGCGGTAGAAACCGCCGCGCCGCAACACCTGCCAGTGGTCCTCGATGCGCAGCGGGTCCTGGCCGATGAGCAGCTCGGACAGCTCGTGCACGGCCGCGCGCACGGTCTCCGCGCGGCCCTCGACCACGGGCTCGCCCCAGCCGCTGACCCCTTCGTCCGTGCTGACCTTGAGGAACAGCCAGCGCGGTGCGACCAGGAACGTCTCGATGGCGGTGATCTTCACCCGGGTGCCCCGTTTCTACGCGGAATCCTTGGCGGCCGACCAGCCGCCGTCGACGGTCAGTTCGGCCCCGGTGACGAACGAGGCGGCGGCCGAGAGCAGGAACGCGATCACGTCCGCGACCTCCTCCGGCCGGCCCAGGCGGCCGGCCGGGGTCGCCCGCGCGCTGCGTTCGCGGTCCTCGGGCGAAATGCGGGCCCAGGCCTCGGTGAGCACCGGCCCCGGCAGCACGGAGTTGACCCGCACCTCGGGGGCGTACTCGACGGCCAGCTGCCGGGCGAGCGCGACGAGCGCGCCCTTGCTGGCCGCGTACGCGGGGTGGCCCGGCAGGCCGAAGTGCGCGTGCACCGACGAGACCAGCACGATCGCGCCACGCCGGGCCCGCAACGACGGCAAGCACGCCTGCACGGCCAGGTAGGTGCCGGTCAGGTTGACGTCGAGCTGGCGCTGCCACTCGGCGCGGCCGATCTCGTGCAGCGGCCCGGTGCTGGGCACGTAGGCGTTGCTGACCAGCGCGTCCACCTCGCCGATGTTCGCCCAGGTCGCTTCGTCGGTCACCGAACCCCGGATCGGCGTGACGCCGTCTGGGAGCTCGGCGACGTCCACGCCCAGCACGCGGTAGCCGTCCTCGATGAGCTTCCGCGCGGTCGCCGCCCCGATCCCGGACGCCGCTCCGGTCACCACCGCTGTCGGCATCGTCCCTCCGTCTCTTGAAGTACGAGAATAAATCCTAATTTAAGATTTCACAAGGTAGACTGCACCCATGAAATACCGGTGGGAAATCATGGCCGACGCACTGCGCCAGGGAGTCGTCGGAATCGTGCGCACGCGCGACGCGGAGTCCGCGGTGGAGGCGGCCCGCGCGGCCCTCGGCGCCGGGCTGCGCTCGATCGAGCTGCCGCTGACGAACCCCGGCGCGCTGGACGCGATCTCCGGGCTCGCGGCCGCCTACCCGGACGCGACGATCGGCGCCGGCACGGTGCTCGACGAGACGTCTGCGGTGCTGGCGATCCGCGCAGGGGCGCGGTTCCTGGTGTCACCGTCGGTGGACCGCGCGGTGATCCGGACCGCGCACCGGTACGGCGTGGCAGCCCTGCCGGGCGCCGGCTCGGTGACCGAAATCGTGCGGGCCCTGGAGGAAGGCGCCGACGCGGTGAAGGTGTTCCCGGCGTCGGCGCTCGGGCCGTCGTGGGTGGCGGACGTGCGGGCGGCGCTGCCGCAGGCCCCGCTGGTACCCACCGGCGGCATCGGGCCGGAAGACGTGCCAGGCTGGCTCTCGGCGGGCGCGGTCGCCTGCGGGATCGGCTCGGCGCTGACCCGCGGCACCCTCGCGGAGGTCGCCACCCGGGTCGAGACGCTGTTGAGGAGCACGCATGGCTGAGCTGGTCTTCGTCGGGTGCTACACCGGCGATGCGGGGAACGGCACCGGGGTCACGACGCTCTCGCGGTCGCCGTCCGGCTCGTTGCGCGAAGTGGCTTCGCTGCCGCTGGAGTCGCCGTCGTGGCTGGTGCGCCACCCGTCGTTGCCGGTGCTGTACGCGGCCAACGAGACCGCGGACGGCGGCGTGACGGCGTTGGCCATCGCCCCGTCCGGTGAGCTGTCGGTCCTGGGCACGGCGGAGACCGGCGGGGCGCACCCGTGCCACCTCGCGGTGACCCCCGACGGCCGGTTCCTGTTGTGCGCCAACTACACCGGCGGCAGCGTGGCGGTCTTCTCGCTGTCCTCCTCCGGCGCGCTGATCGCCCGGACGGCCCTGGTCCAGCACAGCGGCAGCGGGCCGGTGACCGACCGCCAGGAAGCGGCGCACGTCCACATGGCCGTCCCGTCGCCCGACGGGTCCATCGTGAGCGCGGTCGACCTGGGGACGGACGAGATCCGCAGCTACACGCTGACGTCGTCGGGCGCCCTCGAGCCGCTGGCGGTGTCCTCGCTGCCGCCGGGCACGGGACCGCGTCAGCTGGTGCGCCGGCCGGGCACGGACCTGGCGTACGTCGTCGGCGAGCTGGCCGGGACGCTGGTGACGGTCCGCGAGAAGGCACCGGGCGCGTTCGAGGTGGTGGCCTCGACGCCGTCGACGCTGTCGTCGGTGAAGCCCAACCTGGTGGCCCACCTGGAACTGGCCGACTCGCGCCTGTACGTGTCGAACCGCGGCCCGGACTGCGTGACGGAGTTCGCGCTGGACGACGCGGCCGCGGTGGCCGACCAGCCCTGCGGCGCGAACCCGCGGCACTTCGCGCTGGTGGACGGCACTTGTTACGTGGCGGCGCAGTCGGAGGACGCGATCACGGCGTTCACGCTGACCGCGTCCGGCGAAGCGGAACTGCGCTACCACCCGACGGGCTCACCGACGTTCGTGCTGCCGGTGTCCCTGCCTTGACCA
The DNA here is from genome assembly GCF_053601215.1 of Amycolatopsis sp. NPDC004772. Classification (NCBI taxonomy): domain Bacteria; kingdom Bacillati; phylum Actinomycetota; class Actinomycetes; order Pseudonocardiales; family Pseudonocardiaceae; genus Amycolatopsis; species Amycolatopsis sp. NPDC004772. Next base: position 6,866 of record NZ_JBSGBK010000006.1, on the reverse strand, counting down.
GGCATCCATAATGCGGTCAACACCTGCCGGCTGAGAGGGCCCTCCATTGACCGAACACCGGCCCCGCGGGTTGCACGGCCAGACCGTGGAGGCACTGGCCAGCCGGATCCTCTCCGACGAGTGGGGCGAAGGCACCGTCCTGGACCTGCCCGCGCTGCGCGAAGAGCTCGACATCAGCCTCACCGCGCTGCGCGAAGCGCTCAAAGTGCTGGCGGCCAAGGGGATGATCGACGCCCGGCAGAAGCGCGGCACCTTCGTGCAGCCGCGCGAGAAGTGGAACATGCTCGACGCCGACGTCATGCGCTGGCAGACCGCGGCCGCCGACGATCCCGGGCTGCTCGACGAGCTCACCGAGGTCCGGGCCGTCGTCGAGCCCGCCGCCGCCCGGATCGCCGCCGGGCGAGCCTCCGAGGAAGACCTCGAGGCGCTGCGGGACGCGCTCGCCGACATGGCCGCCGCGGGCGACGACCCGGAAGCGAGCGTCCAGGCCGACCTCGCCTTCCACCGGCGGCTGATGGCCGCCACGCACAACAACTTCCTGGTGCGGATGGAACGGATCATCGCGATCGGGCTGGCCGAGCGGGACAAGCTCGTGCACGGCTCCCCGGCGGCGGAGGATCCGGTGCCGAACCACCGGAAGGTGTTCGACGCGATCGTCGCGGGTGACCCGGCCGCGGCCGAGCAGGCGATGCTCGCGCTGGTCACCAAGGCCCAGGACGACCTGGCGAAGGCTCAGCGCACGCGCTCGTGAGTGGTAAGGCGGGTTCTAACCCGCGTTACCACTCACGACCGGGTGCGGCAGGCTGCGCTATTCGGCGAGGGCGGCCTGGAGCATCCGGGCGGCGGCCGCGCGGGGCTCGGGGTCGACCTCGACCAGGGCGTTGACGACCGCGCCGTCGACCAGGGCGACCAGCCGCTCCAGCTCGGTCGCCGAGACCGGGGTGCCGGAGCGGGCGAAGATCTCCGTCAGCAGCTCGTTGAGCTGGGCCGACAGCGTCCGCATCAGCGGCCGCAGGTACGGGCGGCGGCCGGTCGCGACCAGCCGCTCGTAGCGCAGGAGGACGGCTTCGGCGTCGGCCGCCTGGTCGCCGCTCTCCGGGCCGAGCAGCAGGTCCAGCACCAGATCGACGGTCGCCTGCACGCCGCGGTTGCGGGTCGCGAGCTCCTCCAGCCGGCGGCGGCCGGTCGCCAGCTCGGCGTTCGAGTGGTGCTCGACGGCCGCCGTGACCAGGTCTTCCAGCGAGTCGAAGTAGTACGTCGTCGACGCGAGCGGCAGGCCCGCCCGCTCGGCCACCGCCCGGTGCCGCACCGCGTCGAACCCGCCCTCGACGAGCAGTTTCGCGGCGGCCTCGACGAGCGCGGCGCGCCGTCGCTCCCCCTTGGGGGTGGTCGCAGCGGTCATGGCCGGTCATTCTGCCAACCGGGCGGCCCCGGCCTCAGAACCGGGGCGCGAGATCGCGGGCGAACCCGTCCACCTGGCCCGCGTACGGCGCCGCCGCCCCCGCGGACGGCACGCTGACCAGCACCAGCACCCCGCCGGACGCGGTACCCACCCGCGCGGTGACCGTGCCGGCCGGCTGGGACTTGAAGACCTCCAGGGTGCCCTTCGGGTATACCGCCGCGGCGACTTCGCCGCCCGGGACCGGGAACCCCGCGGACCGCGCCACCGTCGAACAGGCGCCGCCCGGGACGGCCTGGGTGGCGGAGACGTGGCCGGGGAGCTCGCCAGCGAGGGCAGTGGCGAGCTCCCCGTCCACCTGTTCGCACCCGGAGGCGCCTTCGGCCAGTTGGCCGGTCTTCCCGTCCCCGGCACCCCCCTGCTGAGGTGGCTGGGACGAGAAGTTCGGTGACTCCCCGCCGACTTCAGGACGCATCGAGCCGTCCCCGGGTTGCGCGACGCCCGGCCCGGAATGCGCGGGAGCGGCGTTGTCCGTCGCGATCAGCGCCTCGGGGGTACCCCCGGCGAGCACTCCGTACGCGCCGAAGCCGACGACGACCAGCGCGGCGGCGCTCACCCCGGCGGTGATCCGGTTCCGGCGGCGCAGGGTCTGGCGGCGGGATTCGCGGACGACGTCGTCGCGGCTGAACGTCGGCGACGGCGCGTCCGGCGGCGCGGCGGAGAACAACGAGCGCAGTTCCTGCTCATCCATTGGTCTCCACCTCCCGTTCGAGGACCTGCCTCAGGTTCGCCAGCCCGCGGGCGGTCTGGCTCTTCACGTTGCCTTCGCTGCAGCCCAGCGCCTGCGCCGCGCCGGTCACGTCGAGTCCTTCGAAGAACCGCATGACCAGCACCGCCCGCTGCTTGGGCGGCACTTCCTTCAGCGCCGCGAGCAGGTCCTCCCTGGTCGCGACGAGGTCGTCGAGGCCGGGCGTGTCGTCCGGCGGCTCCGGCAGCGTCTCGGTCTGCCACTCGCGCCGCCACGGACGCCGCGATTCGTCGATCGACGCCCGGACGAGCGTCTTGCGGACGTACGCGTCGGTCGCCGCGCGATCCCTGATCTTCGTCCACCTCCGGTGCAGTGCCACGAACGCCGTCTGCGCGAGGTCGTCCGCCCGGTGCCAGTCGCCGCAGAGCATGTACGCGGTCCGGCGCACGGCGTCCCGCCTGGCGGCGAAGTACTCCGCGAACTGCTGCTCGTCGCGCTGGTCCACGCGCAGTCGTGCTCCGCTCTGTTGTCGTTCGCCCGGGGAGGACGGAATCAGGGGCGTCCACGGTTGCACGGACGGACTGGGTTCGACCACTCAAGGGCTGATTGATCCCCACGACGTGGGTGTGATGTGATCGCAACGTGACCTTCGCCCCGCCCGTCCTGGATTTCCGCTCCGACACCGTCACCCGCCCGGATGACACGATGCGGGCGGCGATGGCCTCCGCCGAGGTCGGGGACAACGTCCTCGAGCGCGACCCCACGATCGCCGTGCTCGAAGAGCGGGCGGCGCACGTCCTCGGCATGCCGGCCGCGCTCTGGGTACCGAGCGGGACCATGGCCAACCTGATCGCGCTGAGCCTGCACCTGCAGCGCGGCGACCGGTTCCTCGCCACCCGGGGCGCGCACGTGCTGGTCAACGAGCTGGGCTCGGCGGCGTGGCTGGCCGGCGGCATGCCGGACATCCTCGAGCACGACGGCGGCCCGGGCCGTCCATCGCCCGACGCCCTCGCAGCCGCGATCGGACAACCCGGGCCGTACTTCACATTACGGACATCGCTGCTCTGTCTCGAAAACACCCACAACGCGGCCGGTGGCGCGGTGACGCCGCCGGACGAGCACGCCCAGCTGCTGTCGGTCGCCAAGGAAGCGGGCCTGACCGTGCACCTCGACGGCGCCCGGCTCTGGCAGGCCGCGGTCGCGCTCGAAGTGCCGCCGGCCGCGCTGACCGTCGGCGTCGACACCGTGTCGGCCTGCTTCAGCAAGGGCCTCGGCGCGCCGGTCGGCTCGGTCGTCGCGGGCAGCACGGCGTTCGTCGAGCGGGCCCGCCGGATGCGGCAGATGCTCGGCGGCGGCGTCCGGCAGGGCGGCGTGCTGGCCGCGGCCTGCCTGATCGCCCTGGACCGCATCCCCGACCTGGCCGAGTCGCACGAGAACGCCCAGCGGCTCGCCGACGGCCTGCGCGAATACGGCTGGCCGACCAACACACCCGACACCAACATCGTGGTCGCCGAAGTCCCCGACATCCCGACGGCGCTGGCCTGGCTCGACACGCTCGGCATCCGCGCGGTGCCGATGGCGGGCAAGGTCCGGTTCGTCACCCACCGGGACCTGAGCGCGACCGACGTCGAAGAAGCCCTGCGCCGGATCAAGACCGGCGCCTGACGAAGTCCCGGGGGGACCGCGTGAACTGGATCGTGTTCGACTACGGCGACGTGCTCAGCAAGCCGAGCGCCGCCCTGCCCGACCTGGCCGCGGCGATGGGCGCGCCGCTGCCGCAGTTCCTGGAAGCGTACTGGGAGTACCGGCTGCCCTACGACGCCGGCAGCACCCCGCTCGAGTACTGGCAGGCGGTCGGCGACGCCGTGGGCGCGCCGGTCGACGAGGCGCTGTCGGCCGAGCTGACCCGCATCGACGTCGAGGGCTGGGGGCACCTGGAACCGTCGTCGAAGGCCCTGCTCGAAGCGCTCTCCGAAGCCGGCGCGAGCCTGGCGCTGCTCTCGAACGCGCCGATCGCGTTCGGCGAGTGGGTCCGCGCGCAGGACTGGGCGCGGCTGTTCCGCGTGACGCTGTTCTCCGGCGACGTCCGGTGCGTCAAGCCGGACGCGAAGATCTTCCGCCTGCTGCTCGACGAGCTCGGCGCCGAGCCGGCCGACTGCCTGTTCTTCGACGACCGGGAGTCCAATGTGGAGGGAGCGCGGGCGGTCGGGCTCCGGGCCCACGTCTGGAACGGCGCCGACGCGGCCCGCGCGTGGCTGGACTGAGGGCTCACGCGCACCGCACGGCCGCCTACCCGCCGTGATCTCCATGTCCTAGGCTGAGCGTCCCCCACACTCCCCGGTAGGTGCGCATGGCGACGAGCGAACGACCATCGGCCCACGTCGACTTCGAACGGCCGAGCATCGCTCGCGTCACCGACGCGCTGCTGGGCGGGCAGAACCACTACGAGCCCGATCGCGCCGCCCTGCGGCAGCTGACGGCGATCGCGCCGGAAGCCCCGGCGATGGCCCGGGAAGCGCGGCAGTGGCTGGTGCGCGCCGTCCGCTACCTGACCGAGCGGCTGGCCGTCGACCAGTTCCTCGACCTCGCGTCGGGGTTCCCGACGGCGGAGAACACCCACCAGGTGGCGCAGAAGTACAACCCGGAAGCGCACGTCGTCTACGTCGGCGACGACCCGGTGGTGGAGGCGCACGGCCGGGCGCTGCTCGTCGACAACGATTTCACGCACATCTGCGGCACCGACCCGCTGAACCCCGGCGAGACGCTCGCCGGGGTCGCGCGGTTCATCGACTTCGACCGGCCCGCCGGGCTCGTGCTGTGCGGGGTCGTCGACCACATCGCCGACCTCCACCAGGCGCAGCAGGTGGTCAAGTCCTACGTCGGCGCGCTGGCGCCGGGCTCGTACCTGCTCCTGCTGCACCAGCACAACCCGGCCGACGGCTCCGACGCGGCCGCCGTCGCGACCTCCCTGCAGGACCGCTTCGGCCGCATCGGGCTCGACACGCTCTACCGCACGCGGGCCGAGATCACGTCGTTCTTCGACGGCCTCGACCTGCTCGAACCCGGGCTGACCGCGCCGCACCAGTGGTGGCCGGACGGGCCGCGCCTGGCGCAGCTGACGCCGGTCAACTGGACGGCGCTGGCCGGCGTGGCGCGGGTCCCCTAGTAACGGTTGATGCGCCGCGGGTCCTTCTTGCCGCCGGTGATCGCCTTGTAGCCGGCGGCGCCGAGAAAGGCGATGCCGCCGATGATGGCGATCCACAGGACGGCCTTGAACACGAAGCCGATCACGGCGCCCAGCACCATGAACGCCACCCAGGCGACGATCAGGCCGCCGACGATCTTCCAGAACATGGTTCCTCCGATGTCTCCCCGTGGCCCCACCGGCCCGATGCCTCCACACTGCCACCTGGCGCGGTGAAACTCCCCTCGGACGGCCAACGTTCGGGGTTTATTCAGGGTTCCCCCTGGCCAGCCAGGCCCCCAGGCGCCGGACCCCTTCGTCGATGTCCTCGGCGCTGCCGGCGAAGGAGAACCGGACGTACTTGCCGCCGTCGACCGGGTCGAAGTCGACGCCGGGGGTGATGGCGAGCCCGGTGTCGGCGAGCAGCCGCTGGCACCAGCTCAGGCTGTCGTGCGTGTACGCGCTGACGTCGGCGTACGCGTAAAAGGCGCCATCGGCCGGGGCGAGCTTGTCGAGGCCGATGCGCTGCAGCCCGGCAAAGAGGCGATCCCGGTTGGCGCGGTACCGCTCGACGTGCGCGTCGGCCTCCGCGTACGCCTCCGGCGTGAAGGCGGCGAGGGCCGCGTACTGCGAAACGGCGGGCGGGCAGATGGTGAAGTTGCCGGTCAGGACGTCGATCGCGCGATGGAGGCGCTGCGGGGCGAGCATCCAGCCGAGCCGCCAGCCGGTCATCGCGAAGTACTTCGAGAAACTGCCGAGCACGAGCGGCTCCCGGCCGTACTGCCACGCGCAGTCGAGCTCGGCGCCGTAGGAGATGCCGTGGTAGATCTCGTCGCTGATCAGCTGGACGCCGTGCGACGAGCACCAGCCGGTGATCGCGGCGAGCTCCCCGGGCGGCAGCACGGTCCCGGTGGGATTGCTGGGGCTGGCGACGATCAGGCCGTCGATCGGCCCGAGCTCGTCGAGCAGTTCGACGGTCGGCTGGAAGTTCGTCTCGGCGGTGGTGGCGAACTCGACGACCTCGCAGCCGAGGACGGACAGCAGGTTCCGGTAGGCGGGGTAGCCGGGCCGCGCCATGGCGACCTTGGCGCCGGGGTCGAAGGCGCTGAGGAAGGCGAGCAGGAAACCCCCGGACGACCCGGTGGTCAGGACGACGTCGTGCGCTTGGACGTCGACGTCGTACCGCGTCCGGTAGTGCCCGGCGACGGCCTCGCGCAGCTCGGGGATGCCGAGCTGTTCGGTGTAGCCCAGCGCGCTCTTCCGCAGCGCTTCCTGGGCGGCCTCGAGCACGGGCTTCGGCGCCGGAGCGGACGGCTGCCCGGCCGCGAGCGACACGAGATCGCCGTGGCTGCGCTGCCGCGCCCCGGCCGCGGAGAGGACGTCCATGACGTGGAAGGGCGGCACGCCGGCCCGCAGCGCGGGCCCGGCGAAAGCTCCGAGGTCGGTCATGGGTTGCTCCTATGTCAAGCCGCTGCGGGGAGCGTGGCTGTGAGGGGTGTGGTGTCGGTTCGTAGGAGGTTGAACACGACGCGGGC